>NZ_JBFUBY010000135.1:0-11540 GCF_056405515.1 Polaromonas sp. P1_G2 | reverse complement strand
GTTTGAGTTCGCCCCATAGCGCGATGCCTTCGAGCAGCGTGCCGCTTTCATTGACACGCGGCAGGCCGTAGCTCAGCGTGGCGTCCATGTGGAAGTGGGGGTCAACGAAGGGCGGACTTAGCAGGTAGCCGGCGGCGTCTATGGTTTCCTTGGCGGGTGCTTGCAGGCCGGGCTCGACGGCGGTGATCTTGCCGTTTTGCACGGCGATGGACATGTTGCTGCGGCCGTCGGGCAGGGTGGCATGGGTGATGAGGAGGTCTAGCATGGCGATGGGCCTTGTGTGGGGTGTCAGCGGGCGCGTTGCGCGCGGTAGCGGTACTGGCCGTCGGCCGGACCGACTTCGATGGTGATGCGGCGCAGCTTGTCGTCATGCCCTGAGGAGGCGCGCGCCGTGAGCACGATGCCGCTCGGCGTTGCGCGGCAGCTGAGGCCGCTGAGCGTGATCTCCGAGTGGTCGTTGTTCATCTCCGTAATCCCCACCGTGTGCTCGGCATGCAGGCTGCCGTTGGCGTCGCGTGCCATCCACTGAACATAAAGAAAAGATTGTGCGTACTGGTCGGCGTGCAGAACGCGATAGGTCCCCTGCTTGTCCTTGCCCCATGTCCCGCACATCTGTACCCAGCTGACCGCGTCGGGTGTCTTGAATGTGTCGTAACTGTAGTTGCTGCCGAGTGCTTGCACATTGGCGCAGGCCAGCGCCAGCAAGGCCGCCAGCAGCGCGCCCCGAGGGGTGGTGGTCCTCGTCATCAGCGCTCTCCTTTGCGATACGGTTTCATCCAGGCGTGGGTGACGAGGAGGTCTGGCATGGCGTGGGCCTTTCAGCTGCGATTTTGCGGGTTCGCGGCCCAGTGCGCGCGAGGCAGGCGGTACACACAGCAGCGCCGTTCAGGATTGTCCGCGGGATAAGCCCAGTGGTCGAATTCGTAGTCAGGGCTTTCCTGCATGCCCAGGCGCTGCATGACGGCGCGCGAACGGGTGTTGCGCAGCGTTGTCATCGCGACGATCTCTTCCAGGCCCAGGGATTCGAAGCCGGCGCGCAAGGCCATACGGCCCGCCTCGCTGGCCAGGCCCAGGCCCCAGAAACGCCGCGCGAGCCGCCAGCCCACTTCCACGCAAGGGCCGAGCGGAAATTGCGGGTCTGGAATGTTGAGGCCGGTGAAGCCGGCGAATTGCGGCGCCTTCGCCCCTTCGGCCAGGTAGTCCAGGGCCCAGAGTCCCCAGCCGCGCTCGCTGATCTTGCGGCTCATGCGGTCTATCCAGGCGTCGCTTTGCTCACGCGTGAGCACGGCCGGAAAGTGTCGCATGACCTCGGTATCGGCCGTCATGGCCGCAAACGGTTCGCGGTCGGCCTCTTTCCAGGGGCGCAGCTGCAGGCGCGAGCTGGCCAGCAAGGCCGGTGCGATGGTGATGGCACTGCCGGGCACCCATTCAATGGGCGCGGCTTCGATGCTACCGCCCAGCGCGTCCAGCAGCAACTGGCGCTCGGCTTGTTTGCGGGCGGTTTTTTCATTGAGGAAGGCCGGGTCGGCGCTTTCCGGTTGGCGGCTGCGCATCAGCGCTCACCCTTGCGGTACGGTTTCATCAAGGCCTGAGGATACGCCGCCTTGCGTGCCACCAGCACCAGCGCGAGGATGGACAGCAGGTAGGGCAGCATCAAATACACCTGGTAGGGCACGTTGACCAGGCCCGAGGTCTGCAGGCGCAGCTGCAGCGCGTCGAAAAACGCGAACAGCAGGGCGCCCAGCAGCGCCTTGCCGGGCCGCCACGAGGCKAACACGACGAGGGCCACACAGACCCAGCCGCGGCCGTTGACCATGTTGAAGAAAAAGGCGTTAAAGGCCGAGAGCGTGAGGAAAGAGCCGGCCACGCCCATCAGGGCCGAGCCGGCGACGATGGCCGCCGTGCGTGTGGCCGCGACCGAGACGCCCTGGCCTTCGGCGGCCTGGGGGTTCTCGCCGACCATGCGGATGGCCAGGCCGGCCGGCGTGCGGTAGAGCAGCCAGGCGACCAGCGGCACCAGGGCCAGCGCCAGCAAGGTGAGCGGGGTTTGCGCGGCCAGGATGTCCAAACCCGTGCCGTCGAGCCAGTGCATGGGCGCAAACGGCATGACGGTGGGCGGCGTGTCGACCTTGGGGAAACTCACGCGGTAGCCGTAATAGCTGAGCGAGGTCGCCAGCAGGGTGATGCCCAGGCCGGCGACGTGCTGCGAGAGTGCCAGGCCCACGGTGAGGAAGGCATGCAGCAGCCCGAAGATGGCGCCGGTCAGCGCGGCCACGGCCACGCCCAGCCACAGCGGCGCACCGGCGTACACGGCCAGCCAGCCGTTGAAAGCGCCTGCCACCATGATGCCTTCGATGCCTAGGTTGAGCACGCCGGCGCGTTCGCAGAGCAGCACGCCCAGGGTGCCGAGGATCAGCGGTGTGGCGATGCGCAATACCGCTATCCAGAAAGGAGCGGCGGTCAAGATGTCAAGCATCTCAGTCATGGCTTGCGCCCCAACACCAGCCGGTATTGCGTCATCAGCGTCGCCACCAGCACCGAAATCAACGAAGCCGCAACAATCACATCGGCGATATAGGTGGGCACGCCGACCGCGCGGCTCATGGTGTCGGCGCCTACCAGCACGCCGGCCACAAACACGGCGGCGGCGATCACGCCCAGCGGATTCAGCGCGGCCAGCATGGCGATCACGATGCCGGTGTAGCCGTAGCCGGGCGACATGTCCAGCGTGACGTAGCTSGTGCGGCCGGCCACCTCGATGGCGCCSGCCAGSCCSGCSAGCGCGCCCGAGAGCAAGGCGACCAGCACCACGGTGCGCGTGACGGGGACGCCGGCGAAGGCTGCCGCCCTGGCGTTGGCGCCCATGGCGCGTATGTCAAAACCCAGCACCGTGTATTTGAGCAAGGCCCACAGCGCCACGGCCAGGCCGCAGGCCCAGAACAAGCCGGTGTGTATGCGCGTCTGCTCGATCAGTTTGGACAGCTCCAGGTCGCCCAGCAGCGCCACGCTTTGCGGCCAACCCATGGCGGTCGGGTCTTTCATGGGACCGTCGAGCATGGCCGAGACAAACAGCAGCATCACGAAGTTGAGCAGCAGGGTGGTGACCACCTCGTCGACGCCCAGCCGCGCTTTCAGCAAGGCCGGCCCCAGCAGCAGCAGGGCGCCGGCCAGTGCCGCTGCCAGCATCATGAGGCCGAACAGCAGCCAGACGGGCAGCTCAAAGCCGGTGCCGCCATGCAGGCCGCCCACGGCCACGGCGGCCAGCGCGCCGGCATAGAGCTGGCCTTCGGCGCCTATGTTGAAGAGGCGCGCTTTGAAGGCCACGGTGGCGGCCAGGCCGGTCAGGATCAGCGGGATGGCGCGCGTCAGGGTTTCGCTGAGCGCAAAGACCGAGCCGAAGCCGCCCTTGAACAGCAGGCTGTAGGTCTGCCCCAGCGGCGCGCCTGCCCACAGCACCAGCAGCGCGCTGACCAGCAGCGTGAAGGCGATCGCGCCTATCGGGGCCAGCAGCAGGGCAAGCTTGGAGACCTCGCTGCGTTTCTCGAGTCTCATGCCGGCACCTCATGCCCGGCTTGGGCGCCAGCCATGGCGAGGCCAATCGCTTCGCGCGTCCAGGCCTCGCCGGGCAAGGCCTCGGTGAGCCGGCCCGCATGCATGACCGCGACCCTGTCGCCCAGCGCGATGACCTCGTCGAGGTCGTCGGAGATCACCAGCACGGCCGCGCCGGCATCGCGCGCGGCGATCAGCTGCTGCTGGACATAGGCGACCGCGCCTATGTCCAGGCCCCAGGTCGGCTGGTGGGCGATGATGAGTTTGGGCCGCTGGGGTGCGGTTTCTGTCGAAGGAGACACCAGCGCTCTACCGAGGATCAGCTTTTGCATATTGCCGCCGGAAAGCGACCTGGCCGCCGTGTGCGGCCCGCCGCCGCGCACGTCGAACTCGCGCACGATGCGCGCCGCATGGGCTTGGGCGGCCTGGCGCTTGACCCACAGTGCCTGGGAGAACGCCTGGCTGCGCAGGCGCTCGGACACGGCGTTTTCCCAGACGCTGAGGTCGCCGACGACACCGACGCCGTGCCGGTCTTCGGGGATGCGCGCCACGCCTTGCGTCACCAGCCAGGCAGGCGAGGCTTTTAAAGGCTGGCCCAGCAAGCTCACCGTGCCCCGGCTGGCTTCGCGCATGCCGCACAGCAGCTCAGCCAGCGCGAGCTGGCCGTTGCCTGAGACGCCGGCAATCGCGACGATCTCGCCCGCCTTGAGTTGCAGCGAGACGCTGTCGAGCCGGTCGCGGCCGGCATCAGCTGTGCTGACGTTGTTGAGTGTGCAGACGGCTGCGCCCGTGGCCGGCGCGGGCCGGCGCTGCGCGGCTGCGACGGCATGGCCCACCATCCACTGCGCAAGCTGTGCCTGGCTGGTGCCGGCGGCCGGCGCCTGGGCCACCAGCTTGCCGGCGCGCAGCACGGCCACACGTTGCGAGACACGCAGCACCTCGGCCAGCTTGTGGCTGATGAAGATGATGGACAGTCCCTGGGCCACCATTTGCCCCAGGGTGTCGAACAGCGCCTCGCTCTCCTGCGGTGTCAGCACGGCCGTGGGTTCGTCGAGGATCAGGATGCGCGCGCCGCGGTACAGGGCCTTGAGGATCTCGACGCGCTGGCGTTCGCCGACCGAGAGGCTGCCGACTTTGGCCTCGGGCGCGACCGGCAGGCCGAAGCGCTGCGCCACGTCCAGCAGCTTCGCGCGCGCAGCACCGCGCCGCGAGAACGGTTGCCACAGCGGCTCGCTGCCCATCATCACGTTGTCGAGCACGCTAAGGTTGTCAGCCAGCGTGAAATGCTGGTGCACCATGCCGATGCCGGCCTCGAGTGCCGCACGCGGGTTGCCGGGCGGCAGCGGCCGGCCGAAGGCCTCGATGCTGCCTTCGTCGGCCGTGTAGTGGCCGAACAGGATGGACACCAGCGTGGACTTGCCGGCGCCGTTCTCGCCGAGCAGCGCGAGGATTTCGCCGGCCTGCAGGTCCAGCGAGATCGCGTCGTTGGCGAGCAGCGGGCCGAAGCGTTTGGTGATGCCGCTGAGGCGAAGGACGGGAGCGGCTGTCACGGTATGACTCCTTCCCCCGCTGGGGGAAGGCTGGGATGGGGGCCGTCGGCGTCTGATGTTGCGCCGTGTGTGTTTGCAGGCCGCAGGCCCTCACGCCAACCCTCTCCCAGGGGGAGAGGGAGTGAAAAGCCCCTCAGGGTGTCCATGCCAGGAGGAACGCCAGCAATACTTTCGCCGAATTGTCCGCGGCGATATTCATGAAGGTCACCATCTCATTGGCGCCGTCCCCTCCACCGGCCAGGTCGCTGAGGGAGCGAAACGCAATGTAGGGCACGCCATTGCTATAGGCCACCATGCCGACGGCGGCGGTTTCCATGTCGAGCACATTGGCGCCAAAGGTCTTGAAGGTGTATTCGCGGAAGGCGGCGTTGTCGACAAAGGCCTGGCCGGAGACGCCGTTGCCGCCGACCAGGAGCTGCGGCTTGTGCGTCAGGCAGACGCCGGCATTGCAGGACTCCAGCGCGATAGGGCCCAGGCCGCGGGCCACGGCCAGCATGCGCGGGTCGACCTCGAACCAGAACTTGCGCACCGGCGCCGGGCTGGCGGCCGTGCGGGTTTCGACGGGGCGCGGATGCAGCATGCCGTAGGGCGCCAGGGTCTGGGCTTCCATGCGCGGCGGGATGGCGAATTTGCCAGGCGCGGTTTCGCGCGCCATCAATACCTCGAGGTACTGGCCCCACTGGGCCGGCACGCTGACGTCGCCGATGTGCAGGCCGGGGTTGACGCCGCCGGCGATGCCGCTGAAGACGATGCTGTGGATGTTGAAGCGGTCCAGCACGAGTTGCGTGTTCATGGACGCGTTGACCATGCTGATGCCGGAGAGAAACAGCACGACCGGCTTGCCCTGCAGCGTGCCGGTGTGGAAGTCGACGCCGTTGATGCGGTGCCGCGCGGGCGCCTGCAGCTGCAGCAGCAGCAGGGTGAGTTCAGGCTGGAAGGCTGACATCACGGCGATGCGCGGTGTTTCGTCAAGCCGCACCGGCGTGCCGGCGGCGGGCCGGGTGGCGCAGCCGGCCAGGCTCAGGGCCAGAAAACCGATGACGACAAAAGCCGACAGCCGGGACGAAAAGATGCGCCGCAAGTCAAACTCAAAATGCATACGGCGCGCCTTTCGGGTTCAGCGATTATTTGGTCGTGGACTTGGGCTGGTTGTCGTCGACCTTGATGGTGGCCTTGCCGTCGAGGATGTCTTTCTCTTTGGCCTTGACCTTGGCGACGATGTCGGCGGGGATCTTCTTCTCGAAGGTGCCCAGCGGGGCCAGTTCGGAACCCTTGTACTTCATCATCGAATACGGGCCGTAGTCCTCGGCCTTGAACTTGCCTTCCTTGACGAGCTTGATGGCGCGGTCGATGCTGGGCTCCATATTCCACAGGGCCGAGGCCACCACGGTGTCGGGGTATTTGTCCTGGGTGTTAATGACGTTGCCGATGGCGAGCTTGCCTTTTTCCTTGGCGGCATCGCTGACGCCGAAGCGTTCGGCGTACATCACGTCGGCCCCTTTGTCGATCATCGCGAAGGCGGCTTCCTTGGCCTTGGGCGGGTCAAACCAGCTGTTGATGAAACTCACGCTGAACTCGACCTTGGGGTTGGTTTCCTTGGCGCCAGCCATGAAGGCGTTCATCAGGCGGTTGACTTCGGGAATCGGGAAGCCGCCGACCATGCCGATCTTGTTGGTCTTGGTGACGCCGCCGGCGATCATGCCGCTCAGGTAGGCCGGCTCCTGGATGTAGTTGTCGAACACCGAGAAGTTGGGCGCCTGTGGCTTGCCCGACGATCCCATCAGGAAAGACACTTTCGGGAAATCCTTGGCGACCTTGCGGGCCGCGGCCTCGACGGCGAAGGCTTCGCCGACGATCAGCGCGTTGCCGGCCGTGGCGTATTCGCGCATCACACGTTCGTAGTCGGCGTTGGAGACGTTCTCGGTGGCCTTGTATTCAATCTCCCCGCGCGCCTCGGCGGCTTTCAGCGCCTTGTGCAGGCGGCTGACCCATTGCTGCTCGAAGGGCACGGTGTACAGCGCGGCGACCTTGGTCTTGGCCTGGGCAAACGCCAGGCCGGGCAGTGCGATGGCGGCGGCGGTGGCCAGCAGCACGAGTTGGCGGCGCTTGAGGCGGGAGGCTTGAAACATGGGACTCTCCGGGTTGGTGGGTTCAGGTTCAGGAAAAACAGCGGCAAAAAATCAAGAGATCACCGTTCCCGCTTTTCCAAGCAGGGGCCGCGGAACCGGCTTTGCCGGGCCGCAGGCGCAGCGGCCCCCTCGGGGGGCAGGGAGCTACACGCAGTGAGCGACCGTGGGGGCTCATTTCGTGCCGAAGATGCGGTCCCCGGCGTCGCCTAGGCCTGGGAGGATATAGCCATGGCTGTTGAGTTCGCGGTCAATGGCTGCCGTGTAGATGGGCACGTCGGGATGCGCGGCCTGCAGGGCCTTGATGCCTTCGGGGCAGGTCAGCAGGCAGACGAATTTGATGGACTTGGGGTTCAGTTCCTTGAGCCGCTCGACGGCCGCGATGGCCGAGTTGCCGGTGGCCAGCATGGGGTCGACGACCACGATGTCGCGCTCTTCCATGTCATGCGGCATCTTGAAGTAGTACTCGACGGCCGTGAGCGTCTTCGGGTCGCGGTACAGGCCGACGTGGCCCACGCGCGCGCCGGGCACCACGCTGAGCATGCCTTCGAGGATGCCGTTGCCGGCACGCAGGATGGAGACAAACACCAGCTTCTTGCCGTCTATGACCTTTGAGGTGGTTTTTTCGAGCGGGGTTTCGATCTCGATGTCCTGCATGGGCATGTCGCGCGTGACCTCATAGGCCATCAGCATGCTGAGCTCGTTGAGCAGGGTGCGGAAGGTGTTGGTGGAGGCGTCCTTGCGGCGCATCAGGGTGAGCTTGTGCTGCACCAGGGGATGGTCTATCAGGTGGACTTTGCTGGGCTGGATGGTCATGTGCGTGTGTGCCTCTGTGGTCTTGTCTTTATTTGTCGTCGCTCTTGTTCCCGGCAGGCTTCCCGGAAAAATTTCAGAAAACCGTGCCGTCGCTTTCGATGTTCAGGGGCGGCAGGCCTTGATGCAATTGCTGTGCCAGCGCGCGCCCCGCGGCCCAGGTGCCGCCTTCGAGCACACAGGCCAGCGGCATCTGTTCAGCGGTCAATCCTAACTGCTCGCGCACCAGCGGCGCGAGTTCGTCGAGCAGGGCCACCGTGAGCGCGCGCCATTCGACGATCAGTTCGTCGCCGGCCTGGTGCAGGCGGCCGGCCTGGGCCGGGTCCTTGAGCAGCAGCACGCCGGCGTCCAGGAACAGGCCGCCGTTGCGGTACTCGGGCAGGCCGGTGAGGGCGTCCAGGCCATTGACCTGCACGCCGGCCCATTCAAAGGGTTCGAGCAGCGAATAGGTGAGCCACTGCGAAAGCTTGTGGAAGGGCATCCAGCCCTGGCTGGGCCCGCCGTCGGCCTCGCCGGCCGCCGAGTGCCGCCAGCAGTCGCCGAGCGGGATGCTGCCCAGCAGGTTCTGCGCGGGCCAGATGGACGACAGGCCGGTGAGCAGGATGGACAGCAGTTCATGCGCCTCGACGGTGTTTTTGCCGGGCAGCACCAGCACCTCGAACAGGTGGCCGGGGCGGCCGCGCGGCCCGAAGAGCGCGGGCTGGTCTTGCAGGGCCTGGCCAAGGCGGCGCAGCAGCGCGGCGCGGCCTTCAAGGCCTATCAGCGGATTGCCCTCGGTGACCTGGAAGGCGGCGGCGAGTTGTTCGGCGGTGACGGCCTTGAGGCCCGCGGCATCGGCCTGCAGCGGGTACTGCGGGTCGCTGGAGAACATGCCGGCCATGAAGGCATGGAAGCTGGCCACGCCCAGGCCTTCGGAGCGGCTGTATTCGCAGCCGGGCCGTTCGCCCTGGGCGGTTTCGAGGTAGCGCCATTGCGGGCCGGCGCCGGCGTCGAGCAGCACGCTGATCAGCGCCAGGTCGATCTGGGCGCGTGCGCGGCCGGCCGCCGTGGCGGAGCCCAGCGCTTCACTGRGCAGGGCTGGGCGGTCGATGCCGCCGGCCTCGAAATGCCGCCAGCGCGAGTGGTAGGGAATGTCCAGGGTTGGATAGCGGGCGCGCGTGATCTCGGCGACCAGGCCCGCGGCGGTGGACAGGGCGCCGTCGTTGACGCTGAACCAGGCCGATTCGCCGCGGCGCGCGCGGGCCAGCAGGGCGGCGGCGCGCGCGCGTATGGTGGCGGTGGATCGCAGTTCGGTGGCGGCGCCTATGCCGCGCAGGTTGCCGGCGATGGTGTATGCGGCATTGACAGGAGGCGTGGTGGCTTCARGCATCCAGCCCCCGGCCCTTGGCTTTTTTGAGTTCCTCGGCATCGGGTACGGCGCCGGGCGTGAAGTAGCCGGCGGCCATCTTGGCATCCATCTCGACCTGGGCGTCGGCGGGGATCATGTGGTCGGGGATGTTGACGCGCTCGACGACCTCGATGCCGGCGCGCGTGATGGCGTCGTATTTCATGTTGCTCATGGAGACCAGCCGGTGGATTTTCCGGATGCCCAGCCAGTTCAGCACGTCGGGCATGAGCTCCTGGAAGCGCATGTCCTGCACGCCGGCCACACATTCGGTGCGGGCGAAATACTGGTCTGCGGTGTCGCCGCCGACCTGGCGCTTGCGGGCGTTGTAGACCAGGAACTTGGTGACCTCGCCGAGCGCGCGGCCTTCCTTGCGGAAGTAAGACACCAGGCCGACGCCGCCGCGCTGCGCGCCCTGTATGCATTCCTCGATGGCGTGCGTGAGGTAGGGACGGCAGGTGCAGATGTCGGAGCCGAAGACGTCCGAGCCGTTGCATTCGTCGTGCACGCGGGCGGTGAGTTCGATCTCGGGGTTGGCCAGGTCGCGCGGCTTGCCGAAGATGTAGGCGGTGAGGCCGCCTATGGGAGGCAGGAAGACTTCCAGGTCGCTGCGCGTGACGAGTTCGGGGTACATGCCGCCGGTTTCCTCGAACAGCACGCGGCGCAGGTCGGTCTCGCCGCAGCCGAAGCGCCGGGCCACCTCGGGCAGGTACCAGACCGGCTCGACGGCCACCTTGGTCACCATGGCCGCACCGCCGGCGGTGAGGTATTTGCCATCGGCCTTGAGCCGGCCGGACTGCAAGGCTTCAATCACTTCGGGCAGGATGACGTGGGCCTGCGTGACCGCGATGGTCGGGCGTATGTCGTAGCCGGCGGCCAGTTCGGCCGAGAAGACGTCGGCCACGGTGGCGCCCCAGGGGTCCATGGCGACGATGCGGCCGGGCTCGCTCCACTGCGGGTAGGGGCCGATGACGTCGGTGGGCGAGGTGTTGGTGAGATCGGCCTTGTGTTTGGCTGACAGTGCGCCCGAAGCGATGGCGAGCGCGCGGTAGACGCTGTAGGAGCCGCTGTGGGTGCCGATGACGTTGCGGTGGCTGCGTTTGGTGGTGGTGCCGACCACCGGCCCGCGTTCGGCGGGTGTGGCCGCGCCCCARTGGATGGGCAGCGCACCGGAGCCGCCGGCGTGCGAGGTCAGCCTGATGTGGGAGGCGGGGGACGCCGGTGAGGCARGCGGGGAGGATTGAGGACCGGAGGCTTGACAAGCCCGGCACGCACCGGGTCGCCAATTTGCGACAGCGGTATTGCTCCTTCCCCCGCTGGGGAAAGGCTGGGATGGGGGCCTGCGGCGCTGGACGTTGCACCGCGTGTGTTCAAAGGCCGCTGGCCCTCACGTCCCCCTCTCTCCCCGGGGGAGAGGGAGAAAGAGGGGGCGGAGAGGGAATTCGCCTCAGCGTTTCTTGCCGCCGAAAATGCTGCCGAGCACGCCGCGGATGATCTCGCGGCCCACGGCCGAGCCCATGGTGCGCACGGCGGACTTGGCCATGCTTTGGGCCAGGCCGTCGTGCTTGCCGCCGCGCGGGCCTGTGGTGCCGAAGAGCACGTCGTTAAGGCCGCCCATGATGCCGCCGGAGTCGCTGGTGCCGGCCGCACCGCCCTGGGGCGCCTTTGCGGCTTCGGTCGCCGCCACTTCGGCGCGGCCCTTGATCTTTTCGTAGGCCGATTCGCGGTCCACGGTTTTTTCATAGACACCCGCGACCAGCGAACCCTGGAGCAGGGCCTGGCGCTGCGCCGGTGTGATGGGGCCGATCTGGCTGCCGGGCGGCAGCACATACACGCGTTCGGTGATGCCGGGCCGGCCCTTGGCGTCGAGCAGGCTGACCAGCGCTTCGCCGACGGCCAGTTCAGTGATGGCGGTCTCGATGTCCAGGCCGGGCTTTTGCCGCATGGTCTGCGCCGTGGCCTTGACGGCCTTCTGGTCGCGCGGCGTGAAGGCGCGCAGCGCGTGCTGCACGCGGTTGCCGAGCTGGGCCAGCACCGAATCGGGGATGTCCAGCGGGTTTTGCGTCACGAAATACACGCCGACGCCCTTGGAGCGCACCAGGCGAACCACCAGTTCGA
>NZ_JBFUBY010000134.1:0-14307 GCF_056405515.1 Polaromonas sp. P1_G2 | reverse complement strand
GTCTCGCGCAAACTCGCTTCGCTCAAACAAGCGCGATCCCTGATCCGCCTACGTCTGCGCTCCTCGGCCCAGCCAGGACGGGGCAATCGGGAGCAGGGAAAGAAGAAGGCAGAAAACGGAAACACAAAGAAGACAAATACAAACAAGGACTCGCCAAGGCGAGTCCTTGTGGTTTTCAGTATTTGGTATTCCTTCCCCACCCCTTGTGGATGCGCCGAGGAGCGGAGGTTCAGGCGGATCAGGGATCGCGTTGTCTGAGCCGAAGGCGAGTTTAGCGAGACCCCGCCTGAGCCGAGCACCGCAGGTTGCCCGTAGCGAAGCGAAGGGACGCAGCAACCAGGGTCGCCTTTTCTTTTGCTTACTTTTCTTTTGGCGAAGCAAAAGAAAAGTGAGTAGCCGCCGGGCTACCCCCGGCCAGCAACCCTATGCAGAGGGCAAGGGCGCGCAAGCCGGCGCAAGACCCGGCAAGGCGCCCTGCGCCTTCAGGCCTTGAAGCTGGCCGACTCAAGCTCGTGCCGCGCCAGCAGCGCGTAAAAATCGGTGCGATTGCGCCTGGCGAGCTTGGCCGCCTGCGCCACGTTGCCGTTGGTCATCTTGAGCAGCTGCGTGAGGTAGCCGCGCTCGAACTCCTTGCGCGCCTCGTCCAGCGGCAGCAGCTCGGAGCCCTGGCTGGTCAGCGCGTTTTGCACCAGCGTGACCGGGATCAGCGTGCCGGTGCACAGCACCACGCATTTCTCGACCATGTTCTGCAGCTGCCGCACATTGCCCGGCCAGGACGCCGTGCCCAGCAGCTCCAGCGCGCCCGGCGCGAAAGCCGTCAGCGGCTTGGCGTAGCGCTGCGCCAGGCTGCGCATGAAATGGTTGGCCAGCAGCGCGATGTCCTCGCGGCGCTCGGCCAGCGGCGGCAAGGTGAGGCCCACCACATTGAGGCGGTAAAAAAGGTCCTCGCGAAACCGGCCCGCGGCGACCTCGTCCTCGAGCTTGCGGTTGGAGGCGGAGATCACGCGCACGTCGACCTTGTGCGGCTTCGATGCGCCCACGGGCCGCACCTCGCGCTCCTGCAGCACGCGCAGCAGCTTGACCTGCATCGCCAGCGGCAGGTCGGCGATCTCGTCGAGGAAGATGGTGCCGCGGTGCGCGCTGGTGAACATGCCGACGCTGTCGCGCACCGCGCCGGTGAAGGAGCCCTTGACGTGGCCGAACAGCTCCGACTCCACCAGGTTTTCGGGGATGGCGCCGCAGTTCACCGCCACCAGCGTTTCATGGGAACGCGCGCTGGACGCGTGCAGCGCGCGCGCCAGCAGTTCCTTGCCGGTGCCGCTCTCGCCGTGGATCAGCACCGAGGCGTCGCTCCGGGCCATGAGCCTGGCCTCGGCCAGCAGCTTTTCCATGCGCGGGCTGCGCGTGATGATGGCCTCGCGCCAGGCTTCGCCGGGAAGGTCGCCGGGCATGTCGGCGCCCAGGGTGGACGACACCTCCAGCGCGCGGTTCACCTCGAGCATCAGGTCCGCGCCCTCGAAAGGCTTGGTGATGTAACCGAACACGCCGCGCTGCATGGCGTTGACCGCGTCGGGGATGGTGCCGTTGGCCGTCAGGATCAGCACCGGCAACAGCGGGTAGCGCCGGTGCACGGCTTCAAACAGCTGCAGCCCGTCCATGCCCGGCATGCGCAGGTCGGTGATCAGGATGTTGGGCAGCTCATGGTCCAGCTTGGCCAGCGCGACCGCGCCGCTGTTCGCCTCGACCGGAACATGGCCTTCGTAGTGGAGCCTCAATGACAGCAGCTTGAGCAGTGCCGGATCGTCGTCAACTATCAGAATGCGTGCCATAGGTGCCCGTCAGAATCCGCACAGACTGCAAACGGGAGCAGTGGCAGAGCCGTTGTTGTAGTGTTTGTCATAAGCATAACGCCTGTAGTAAGTACCGCATACCGTGAATCTGACCATCGGGAACCCCGTCATAGCCGCTCGTCGCGCAGCGAAGCCCCGACCTGGATCAGGCCGCAGCCGAAGACCGGGTCGGGCCCGGGCGCGCCCAGGTCCCGGGCGCCGCGGCACAGCTGCCGGGCCAGCGGCCCGGCCCTGAGCAGCGGGTTGCGCGCCAGCAGGAGCGCGCCGGCGGCGCTCACCACGGCCGCGGAAAACGAGGTGCCGCTCACATAGTGGCCAGCGGCCCCATCGGGAACCCAGAGGTCCACGCCGGGCGCCGCCAGCGTGATGTAGGCGCCGCGGTTGGCCGCGGCATACACGTTGTCGGAGGCGTCGGTCGCCGTCACGGCGATCACACCGGGATAGGCCGCCGGGTAGGCCGGCGGCGCCGCCGGGCCGCCGTTGCCGGCCGCCGCGACCAACGCCACCGGAAACCCGGCGAGCCGGGCAAAGGCTTTTTGCATCACCGCGTCGCCGGGCCCGCCCAGGCTGAGGTTGATGAGCTGGACTTTCTCGGCCAGCAGCCAGTCCAGCGCGCGCACCAGGGCCGCGCTGTGCGTGCTGTCCTCAGCGCCCATGCTGCGCATGATCTCGGCCGAGCGCAGGCTGGCCCCGGGCGCCATCGCCCGGAAACCGGGAACGGCGGCGTCCTGCCCCGCGATGAGCGCGGCAATCGCCGTGGCGTGGCCCGCGGCTGCGGCCGTCTCGCCGGCGGCCAGGAAACTTTTTCGGACTATGCTGGCGCCCGCCAGCGCCGCGATGGCCGCCACCGGCCCGTCCACAATGCCCACGCGCACCACGCCGAGATCCGCAGGCTCCGCCGCTGCCGGGGGTTGGTCGATTTTTTGCGGCAGGTAAATGCGCGGCCTGGCTTTGGCCGGCTGCAACGGGCGGTAGCGTGTGTTGAAGTCCACGGCGAGCCCGGGAAAGTCGCGCAGCAACTGTTCTCGGAAATCGGCGGCCTGCGCCGCGCTCTCCAGCTGGAACACGGCCAGCACGCCGCCCAGGGCCTCCAGCCGCGAAACGGCGACGGGCTGCAGTTGCCGCTCACGCGCCAGCCGGGCCATCGCAGCGTCGGCTTCGTCCGCCGCGGCCCAGTACGCGACCACCTGGCCGGGCTCGCGGGTCTGCACCGGCGGGCCGGGCGGCGCGGCCAAAGGGCTGATCACCATGGGCAACAGGGCGCTGCCGGGCGGCAAGCCGGGCAGGCCAGTCGCCGCGGGCGCCGCCAGGGGTGCCGGTGGTGGAAACGACGGCGCTGGCGCCGGTGCCGCCAGGGCGCGTCCCGGCGCGGCGGCGCCCGATGCATCGCGCGCCTGGCCCGCGGCCGGCGGCGGCTCCATCCCCCGCAAGGGCAACACCGGCCTGGCCGGCGGCCGCGGGGCATCGGGCGCCCTGGAAGCGCCGGGCCTGGAAGGACAAGGCAAGCCCGCGATGCGGTAACGCGCGCACTCGGCGTCCTCATCGCCGGCGGCGTGCACGGACAGGCCGGCCAGCGCCAGGCACATGAGGGACATGAGGGGAAAGAGAGAACCCGCGCGCAGGCGGCCGCGTGCGGACGAACGCATGGCGTCAGCGCCCGGCCAGCAAGGCCGCCGATTCGACGATGGCGCCGTTGCCGCGCAGCCTGGCCAGCGCCGCGGGCCCCTGCCCTTCGGGCACGCGCACCGTGTACACCCCCAGCGCACCGGGGCCGGACACCATCTCGGCCCGCAGGCCGGCCAGCAGGCCGCGTATCTGCGCCTCGGTGGCCCGCGGCTTGAAGGTGATTTGCAGCAATTCGCCGCCCGCGGCCGCTTCGCCCGACAGCGGGGTGAGCGCCTCAGGCTCAGGGCGTAGCAGCAGCGTGCCTATGAGGGCGGCCTGCGCCAGGACCACGGCGGCGGCCAGGCCAGCCGGCACCGAGAAGCGGCGCGGCGCGGCCAGCCACGCATTCCAGCGCGCGCGCAACTGCACGACCTTGCCCGAGCGTTCGCCGTGGACCAGCGCCATCAGCGTGTCCAGGCCCGCATCCTCCGGGCGCTCCTCGGCCTCCTCGCGAAACTGCCGTATCTGGCTGCGCAGCTGCATGAGCCAG
The DNA here is from genome assembly GCF_056405515.1 of Polaromonas sp. P1_G2. Classification (NCBI taxonomy): domain Bacteria; kingdom Pseudomonadati; phylum Pseudomonadota; class Betaproteobacteria; order Burkholderiales; family Comamonadaceae; genus Polaromonas; species Polaromonas sp. P1_G2. The sequence goes on along the minus strand of NZ_JBFUBY010000134.1, from coordinate 10,302 downwards.
AGGAGTTCGCCGCGCACCAGCGGCGAACGTTCGAGCAGCAGGTCGATGGCGTGCCGCGTCGCCTCGTCCAGCGTGCCGTTCACGTACCAGGGCAGCAGGTCCCGCAATTCCTGTTCGCTATGCATCATGCGCGCTCCATGCGCCAGACCTGGCGCTCCAGGCATTCCCGCATCTTGCGGCGGGCGTGGAACAAACGTGTCTTGACGGTGTTCTCGGGGCAGGCCTGCACGGCGGCGATTTCGGCCAGCGGCGCGTCCTCGTAAAACACCATGTGGATGCACTCGCGCTGTTCGTCCGGCAGGGCCTCCATGCACAGGGCTACCTGCCCCTGCCTTTGCCTGCCGGCGATCAGTTCAAAGGCGGAGGGACGGCCGTCGGGGATGGCCTCCGCCTCGTCGCCCAGGGGCTCGCTCATCTCGCCGCCGCGCAGGCGCAGCTTGTCCATCGCCTTGTGGCGCGCGATGCCCAGGATCCAGGTGGTCACCATGGACCTGCCGGCAAAACGCGCCGCGCCCTTCCAGACTTCGTACATGGTTTCCACCACCACCTCCTCCGCCGCCTCGGGCTGGCACAGGCGGCGCAGCGAAAAGGCGTAGATCACCCGGCTCATGCGTTTGTAGAGCGCGCAAAGCGCGGCCTCGTCGCGCGCGGCCACCTGTTCCATGAGGCGGCACAGCTCCATGTCCTGCCGTGCCGCCGCGCCCGCGTGTGCTTCCATCAAATCTGGCTCCGTGTCCGGCCGGCGAGCCCCTTGCCCGCCGTGCCATTGCCTGTGAGTCGTGGCTTCATCGCGGCGGGTTCAATGCCGCCGCGATTTTTTTGGAAAATGTTCGCGCTCAGGGAACCGCCACGGTCTGCGTCACCACCTGCGCCGCGCCGGAAGGCGTGGTGGTGTCGGTGAAGGACACCGTCGCCGTGCCGCCCGGGCAGATTTCCAGCGATGCCGGGTTGATGGGCGTGTTGGCGCTGGTGCAACCGGCCGCCGCCTTGGAGAAGCTGACGCTGGTGACCCTGAACTGCGAGGACCCGGGGGTGACGGCCGGCAGGGTCAGCACCATGGAGTCATTGGCAAACGGCGCGGAGGTGGTGATGGTCACCGTCACGGAGGCGGCGCCCACGCGGTCGGGGTCGGTCACGGTGATGCTGAAGGGCAGGGGCGCGGGCGGCGCCACGCCGCCGCCGGCCAGCGCATAGGATGCGCCGGTGTTGACGACGGCCAGCGTTGCCAGCGTCCTGGCGGCCGGGCCGCCGGCGGCATTGAGCGGCGCGCCGGGCACGACCGGGCCGGAGCGCTCCAGCATGCTGCCGCCGGTGATCGCGGCAAAGGTCCAGCCCTGCGGGCCCAGGTGCAGCAGCACGGTGCTGCGGCCCGTGGTCAGCCGGGGGGTGAAGGACGGCAGCAGCAGGCAGCGTTTTTCCCAGCCGGTCTGCAGCACGGCCAGATTGGGGCCGGCCTGGACCTGGGTGTTGAGCAGGGTCACGCGCATCTGCTTGCACTCGTTGTTTTCCTGCGTGATGTTGTCCAGCAATTGCTGGTAGCCGATCATGGAAGGGTCCAGCTTCTGGCGTATCAAGGACACATTGCCGGCCTCGAAGGCGCGCAGGATGTCTTCAAAGGCGGCCAGCGCCTTGCGTGCGTCCTCGGGCTCGCCGATCCTGGGCTTGCCGCCGCTGTCCGTGCCCTTGCGCACGTTGTCCTTCTGCTTTTGCTCCAGGCGTTCGTCGCGCGTTTCTTCCAGCAGCTTCTTGCTGCTTTCGATGGCGGCTTCATTCTTCGTGGCCGCGAACAGCGCGGGGACGGCCGGCAGCACCCTGGGCGGAACCGACGCCGTCCTGGACGCGAAGGCGGCCTGCCCGGGCAGCACCGAAACCTTGCCGACGGGTGTGTCCATTTCGGTCTCGCCGGTGTTCACCTTGTCGTAGGTTCCCGCGGCMTCGCCTTCGCCGACGACCAGCACCTCGTGGTCGGTCCCGCGAATGCCGATGGTGGCCGTCGTCGTGCGCACCGCGTAGTTCTTCGGGTTGTTCTTGCCTATCCAGCCCGTCACCGAGCGGAAGGAGCCGCGCAGCAGGCGGAACACCGCGCTGTCGTCGGCCCCGCCTTCGGCCCGGTAGGCCTCGATGCGCAAAAAGGTGTTGGCGCGCAGGGCGACCAGCGCGTTGTCGTCCATGCGCACATGGATCTCCCCGTCGCGGCCGGTCACGATGGCGTCGCCCGCGTCTATGGTCTCTCCCTTGCCGGGCACGCGCAGCTGGCCCGCCGCGGTGGTGACGCTGACATTGCCCTCGATGAAATCGATCTGGCCGGCCGCATGGGCCTGTTGCAGGCAAAAGCCCAGCGCGAGCGCCGTCAGCAGGAAGGAGTAGGTGGTGTGTTTCATGGAGTGGTTCTCGTGGTCATGGCGGCGAACGGGCCGCCGGCTTGCCGGTGAGTCGTGCGTCGTGGAGGAAGGGTTCTATGTGGGGGTGACGGCGGGCTAATCGGCGGCGAAAGGGTTGTCGCCGCTCAGGCCGGACAGCTTCCAGCCGGYCTCCGCGCGCTTGAAGCTGAACACGGCGGCGCCGCTCTTGCGGACCTGCAGCCCCGCGGGCAGGCGGACAAAGCGCTTCTCCCAGCGCGCCTGGATCAACACCAGGCCGGCATCCTCCGAGGCCTGCGCGCGCAGGTCCGACAGCGTGATCCTCAGCTGTTTTTGCAGCGGCCTGGCCTGGCGCGCGGCATCCACGACGCCGGCGTAGCCGGCCATGCCGGGCGACACCATCGCTTCCAGCCCGGCCTGGTCGCCCGCGGCATAGGCGGCCATCAGCTGCCGCAGCGCGGCCTGCGCCTGCCGGCTGTCCTTGGGGCCGGCCGGCGCGGCGGCGGGTTTGGCGGCTGCGCCCGGCAAACCTGGCGTCGGCGCCGGCGCGGCCAGCGAGAAAGCCATGGCCAGCAGGCACAGCAGCGGGAGTATTTTTTTCATCATGGGCCCCTTAAAAACTGACGGTGAGTTGCAGGCCGGCGACGCGTTCCTTCGCCGCCAGCACCGGGTCGTCGATGTTGCGGTGGCTGCTGCGCGCATAGGCCTTGAGCGAGCACTTCTCTGAGATCGCGTAGACCGCCTCCAGCTGGTAGCCCTCCAGCCGCAGGCTGGGCCCGCCGTAGAGCTGGGTGGTGCGCCCGCTCATCACCAGCAGGTTGACGCTGCCCCAGCCGGCGCGCTGGCCGCTCAGGGTGAAGGTGTAATTGGTGTTACTGGTCTGCCCGCCGGCCAGCAGGCGCTGCTTCTGCGCGCCCGCCGTGAGGTTCACGCCCAGGCTCCAGGTCGGCGCCAGGTCGGGCCGCGCGTCCGAAAAGGTGTGCCCCAGGTTGAAGGCCCAGTTGTCGTTGAGCGAATCGCTGGCCGGCCACACCTCGCTGGTCACCTTGCCCCAGCCGATGCCGGCACCGGCGGTCCAGGTCGGGGTGGTGTAGTTGAGCGTCGACGAAAACTCCCGGTTGCGCGAGGCCTGCATGGCGGAATTGAGGCCGCGCGATTCGGCCTGCTGCAAGGCCAGCGCCCAGCCCGGGTAGTCCGGCCCGAAGTTGATGTTGGCGCGCGCCGCCACGGATTCCGAGTCGACGTAGGTCGAGTTGAAGCCTGCGAAGGCCAGCGTCGTGAGCCGGGACTTGCGCACGTCGCTGGCCAGCGAGATCCACGGCGCCACCGTCCAGTCGGCGCCGGCATAGGCCTCGCGCACGCCCGGCTGCGCTTGCAGCGACAGCGAGGTGAAGCCGTTGGAAATGTCGTGGTAGCCGCCGCGAAAGCCGTAGCCTTCGCCGCGCCAGCTTGCGTCGACGACGGTCGCGCGGCCCGGGCGGTCCGAGTTGCCGCCGTCCTCGTAGCGGCTGCCGGCGGTTTCGCCGGCCAGCGTGAACTGCTCGGCCTGGTATTGAAAGCCGCCGCTGAAGGAACGCGTCTTGCCGCGCAGCGTGGCCAGGGGCTGCGACATCAGGGTCGTCGGTTCGCGGTCGGACGAGCTCTGGCTGGTGACWTAGGTTTTCAGCGATGTCCCAAAGGCTTTTTCCAGCTTGAGGCCGTGCACGTCTTTCAGGTACTGGGTGCGCGGCACCTTGTTGCCCAGGGTCTCCCAGCTCTCAGCCACCATGCCGGTGAAGCCGTAGGCGGTCACTTCGCCGAACTGCCGCTGCCCGTACAGGCCGCGCACGCCCAGCGCGGAACTCAGGCTGGAGAAATTCGGCGTGACGTCGCCCAGGGCCAGCATATAACCCTCGCCGGCGCGGCCCAGTTGCATGTTGTTGATCTGATAGCGGTTCTGGCTCAGCACCGAGAGGTCGTTGCTGCCGCTGGCGCCCAGCTGGAAATAATCGACGGTGTTGTCCCTGTGGGTGGCGCGAAGGTCGCTGCTGTAGGTGTTCTTGAAGAAGGCGCCGCTGCGCAAGGGCGTGTTGAGGTTGCCGCCGGCAGAAGAGACGTCGTTGCTGTAGGTGTCGACCGTCAGGCCGCCCTTCCACTCGAGCCGGGTGCCGCCGTCCTCTTCGCGCGTGAGCGAAGGGCCGGCCCCGCCGAGGTTGTTCTGCTGCCAGGCGCGTATGACCTGGTCGTTCGGCTCCAGCTGCACCTGGCTGTCCTGCTGGGCCTGCGCGTGCTCCTGGCACAGCAGCAGGCTGCCGAGCAGGCCGGGCACCGAGATCCGTCGAAACACATTCTTCTTCTTGGCCATTTTTGTTCTACCGTGCAAATTGAGTTGGCCTTCTGTACCCAATTTGCATGCCACCGAAATTCATCAATGAAATCAACGGCATCGGCTTTTTAACCGGCCTCCTGCTGTCGGTGCGGGCCGACACCCGCCGCGCCGGAATTTAAAAAATCCAACGGAATCAGTGCTCTGCCCTGTCGGCGCCGACCGACATTTTTTGGGTCCGGGCACGGCCGCTTGCCGCCTTCGCGTGAAGCGCCACGAATCCGGTTTTCCGATTGACCGATGCCCTGCGCATCGCAGAGAATGCCCGAGGCTTCATCACTCCCATGGCCTGCCGCGGCGCAGGCCGCACACCCGCCACGATTCATGCCCACACCCGTCCGGCACACCGGAGAGCCGCCCTCCTCCCCTCCGGCATCGGAAGCCCCCGGCACCGAAGCGCAGTTGCGCGACACCATACGCGCGCTGGAAACCAAGCAGCGGCACCTGGTGTCGCTGCTCGGGTCGGCGCGCGACGCCGTGCTCGAGATGAACGCCGGCGGTGTCATCACAAGCTGGAATGCCAGCGCCGAACACATGCTGGGCTGGAGCGAGGCCGAGGCCGTGGGCCAGCGCATGTGCGAGCTGATCGTGCCGCACGCGCACCGCGCCGCCCACGAAGCCGGGCTGGCGGCCTTCCTCAAGACCGGCAGGGCCAGGACGATTGAACGGCTGCTGGAGGTGGAGGCGCTGCACAAAAGCGGCGCCCTGCTGCCCGTCGAGCTGTCCATCTTCACGGTGCCGGCAGACCCGTCCGGCGGCGGCATCGGCTTCGGCGCCTTCATCCGCGACATCTCCCGGCGCAAGGCCGCCGAGCAGGCCGCGCGCCTGTCGCAGGAGCGCTACCGCGCCGTCATCGAGCACGTGAACGACGGCGTGGTGGTCCTGCAGCGCGGCACGGTGGTGTTCGCCAACCAGCGCGCCGCCGCCATCCTGGCCATCCCCTACGAAGAAGTCCTGCAGCAGGGATTTTTCCATCGCCTGCATCCCGACGACCGGCTGGCCGCCGCAGCACACGACGCCGGGCGTTCGGAGATGCGCCTGCTGCACCCCGGCCGCGAGCCGCGCTGGCTCTCGGTGGGCAGCAGTGTCATTCCCTGGGACGGGGACACGGCCTCGCTGACTTTTTTCTCCGACATCACGCAAAGCCGCGCCCTGGCCGACACCGTGCGCCGCTCCACCGAGCGCTACCGCGCGGTGATCGAGCACGTGGACGAGGGCATGATCGTCGTGAAGGACGAGCGCATCGCCTACGCCAACGAACGCGCCGCGCAGATCGCCGGCATCGGCCTGGAGGAAATGCAGCAGATCGGCTTCCTGCACCGCATCCACCCTGACGACCACGCACTGGTGCTGGACCGCCAGCGCAGGCGCCTGGCCGGCGAGGACGTGCCCAGCCGCTACGAGCTGCGCCTGCTGCTGCCCAGCGGCGAGATCCGCTGGATAGGCATCAGCGTCACTGTGGTCCCCTGGGACGGCGAGCAGGGCATCCTGACTTTTTTCTCCGACATCAGCCAGCGCCGCAAGCTCGAGGAAAAACTGCGCGACACCCTGGAAGAGCGCGAAACCATTCTGGAGAACTCCCTGGTCGGCATCGCCTTCCTTACGCATGAAGGCGTCTTTCGCTGGTCCAACCAGGCCATGGCCAGGATGTTCGGCGTCTCGGCCGCCACGCCGGCGCCGCGCGACTGGAGCACGCTTTTTTCGTCGCAGCAGCAATACCTGCGCGTGGCCGAAGACATCGCCGTCTGCATGAACGAGGGGCGCGCCTACCAGGGCGGCCAAGCTGGTGCGCGACGGCGTCTACATCGACGAGCGTAAATTCTGGCGCCGCAACGGCGAGACGCTGTGGGTGCAGCTGGCGGGCCGCTGCGTGAGCGACCGCAACCCCGACGCCGGCGTGATCTGGACGCTGCTGGACATCACCGAGCGGCGCAAGGCCGAGGACAATATACGCGCGGCGCTGGAGCGCGAGAAGGAACTCAACGACCTGCGCTCGCGCTTCGTCTCCATGACCAGCCATGAGTTCCGCACGCCGCTGGCGGCCATCCTGTCTGCCGCCGAACTGCTCAGGGACTACAGCGACCGCATGCCGCCGGACGAAAAAGTCGAGATCCTCGAAAGCATAGGCGCCGGCGTGCAGCGCATGGCGCGCATGCTGGACCGCGTGCTGCTGATAGGCCAGGTCGACGCCCAGATGCTGGAGTTCCGCCCCGGCCCGACCGACCTGCTCGCGCTGTGCCATGCCATCGTCGAGGAGGCGCGCCTGCTGCAGCCCAAGTCGGACTGCAAGGTCGTCACCCGCTTCCCGCCCTCGCCGCCGCCGGGCCTGTTCGATGCCAAGCTGCTGCGCCACATCCTGGGCAACCTGCTGTCCAACGCCATCAAGTACTCCCCCAACGGCGGCGAGGTGGCCCTGCGCATCTCGCTGCAGGACGGCGCCACGGTCTTCGAGGTCGAGGACCAGGGCATAGGCATACCGCCCGAGGAAATGCCGCACCTGTTCGAATCCTTCCACCGCGCAAGCAATGTCGGCGACATCCCGGGCACCGGCCTGGGCCTGGCCATCGTGAAGAACTCGGTCGAGCTGCACGGCGGCAAGATCGCCGTGCGCAGCGAGCCGGGGCGAAGCACCTGTTTTACCGTGACGCTGTAATCAGGCCGCCACGCCACGTATTTTTCCTATGACCTTGTCGATGCTTCCCAAGACAGCCTTCCTGCCCGGCCACAAACTGAATGAAAACGACCGCCGCTCCTTGATGGAGCGGCGAGACAAGCTGTTTCTGCTCTGCACGCCTGCCGAACAGCAGTGCCTGATCGAGCTGGCACATTGGTATGAGTCGCACCGGTTTGAGATATCGGGAGAACCCAACATCGTTAAATCGAGTTTCTCGGCGGTGTTCTACCACCGTCACTTTCCCAGGGCGAACCAGAAGCCCGGTTTGATCGTACGGTTACTTGCGAAGCTCTCAGGAGCGGACTACAAGGTAGAGCGATGGAGCAGCCAGCGCTTCCAGTCGGATTTCATCAATCGCATGCATTCGGTTGTCAATGAAGGCGATGAGGACGTATTGCTCGGTGTCATCAATTTCTTTCGCATTTTGCCGCTTGATGTGGGCTTCGTTGGGCAGCGCGCTTTGGAGAACAAGCTGGACGCCATGACCAGCCGGTCCGTCGCAAGCCCTCGCGTGAGCGCATCAAGGCGCTTCGACGCGCTGCAAAGATCCGTTCAGCGCACATACGGACCCACCGGATTGCAACGTGGACCGAACGAGCCCAACTTGCGCAAGCAGGCATGGCCGCTGTTGCTGGAGATCGCGCACGAGGACATGGCGGCTGCCGTACGCCTGATCGACGAGCATTGGAACCAGACGCCGGCCCGTCCCCCGGAAATTCTCATGTCGCTGCATCTGCATGAGACTCCCGAACTGGCGTATCAGCTGGCGGTAACACTCAGACCTCATCGTCCCGGGTTCGCCGTCGACATGCTCCGGGAGTCCATCCTCTACTCGTCATTTCAGCTCAAAAGGCTGGACCAGCCTGCCGCCATCGCCATGGAAAAAGTGATGGACGCGTCTTGTTGGCTTCTGGCGGACTGGACGTTCAACACCTCCCCGGCTGATACAAAGAGTTCCCTTCGGGCGATGGACAGCCTCTTTCGGTACGGCGACCCAAAGGAGGGCTATTGGCAAAAAATTCCGCGGGAATGCCTGGCGGTCATCAAAAGCCTGGAACCCGCCGCACAGGACAGGCAGTTGCGCCTGCTTGCCCAGGTGGTGTTTTACGGGGACAGCTTTTCCCCGTTGGTGGCCGAAGCGCACGAATTGTTCAAGACTTGCGTTATCCGCAGGCTCGGCGAGCCACGGGCGAAGGACCGGGAATGGGACCTGGAAAGGGCCATCCGTGATGCCTGCGAGTCCTTGTCCATACTGGAAGAAAAAATCATGTCCTTCCGGAACCGGCGCATCGCGGCAAGCCCTGGACACCCCCTTCTGCACACGATTGACGAGCAGTTCCAGGGGTTTCTGGAACGGCTGCTGTCAAACGAACCCGAGTCCGCCCTCAGCCATATCGTCTTGATGACCCTTGCACTGTCCAACCAGGCACTGATACGCAAACACCATCAAATCCTGCGCGACGAATTCGAAGTACGGGCACGCCACTTTCCCGCCGATGCGGGTCCCGCGCTCAAGCGGCTGATCAAGTATTGCGGGTACAGCCAGGTGGATGACGAGATGTACCGCAAGGATCTTTGCCGGGAGTCGTTCAATGCGCTACTGCCGGTGCTTGAAGGCATCTCGCCCACGGACGCAGCCCTTGCGCGGACCGGGATCGGGTGGAACCCCCGCGGCGATATCTGACGGCCGGGCGCGGGCATCAAGCCGCCATCGCCACCTCAAGCGCACGCGATGCGGCTGCCGCCGCGGCCGCCGCCAGCGCCGGCCGGCCCGGGCTGCGCTGGGCCGCCTTCTCGCGGTTGGCGCGCTGCACGGCCGCCACGTCGATGATGAGCGCGACGTTGCCGTCGCCCAGGATGGTCGCGCCGGAAATGCCCGGCACCTTGCGGTAGTTGGTTTCCAGGTTCTTGACCACCACCTGGTGCTGGCCCACGAGCTGGTCGACCAGCAGCGCGAAGCGCGTGCCCTCGGCCTGCACGATGACGGCGATGCCCTGCGTGGGCGCGCTCACCGCGTCGGCCACGTCGAAGAGCTTGTGCAGCTCGAGCAGGGCCAGGTACTCGCCGCGCACGTGCATGACATGCTCGTCGGCGGTGATCGAGTGCACGTCCTTTTCCATGGGCTGCAGCGATTCGATAACGTAGTTCAGCGGCAGGATGTAGACCTCCTCGCCGACCTTGACGGACATGCCGTTGAGGATGGCCAGTGTCAGCGGCAGCACGATGCGTATGGTCGTGCCCTTGCCCTGGACCGAGGCAATCTCCACATGGCCGCCCATCTCATGGATGTTGCGCTTGACCACGTCCATGCCAACGCCGCGGCCGGACACGTCGGTGACGGCTTCGGCGGTGGAAAATCCCGGCGCGAAAATCAGCTGCCAGACCTCGTCGTCCGGCATGCTTTCGCTGACGGGCATGCCCTGCTGCAGGGCCTTGGCCAGGATCTTTTCGCGGACCAGGCCGCCGCCGTCGTCCTTGACCTCGATCACGATGCTGCCGCCCTGGTGCTGGGCCGACAGCGTCAGGCGGCCGACCGGGTCCTTGCCGGCGTAGGCGCGGCGCTCAGGGCCTTCGATACCGTGGTCCAGGCTGTTGCGCACCAGGTGAGTGATGGGGTCGATGATGCGTTCGATCAGGCTTTTGTCGAGTTCGGTTTCCTTGCCGACCGTGACCAGCTGGACCTGCTTGCCGAGCTTGGCCGACAGGTCGCGGATCAGGCGCGGGAAGCGGCTGAACACATAGTCCATGGGCATCATGCGGATGGACATGACGGATTCCTGCAGGTCGCGCGCATTGCGCTCCAGGTGGCCCATGCCGCTGAGCAGGCGCTCATGCAGCACYGGGTCCAGCAGGGAGGCGGTCTGCGTCAGCATGGACTGCGTGATCACCAGCTCACAGCTCAC
>NZ_JBFUBY010000133.1:0-10858 GCF_056405515.1 Polaromonas sp. P1_G2 | reverse complement strand
ATATGCACACTCCACTCCCCATTCCTTTCCAGCGCCTGGCCTGGTCCAACCTCGCCGCGCAATCCGCCGAACAGCTGAGCCTGGCGGCCGTGCCGCTGGTCGCGGTGCTGGTGCTGGGCGCCGGGCCGGGCGAGATCGGCCTGCTGGCGGCGCTGCAGACCCTGCCTTTCCTGCTGCTGGCCATCCCCCTGGGCCTGCTGGCCGACCGGGTCTCGCGCTGCCGCCTGATGGTGGCGGCCGAAACCTTGCGCGCGCTGTCCTTGCTGGCGCTGCTGGCCATGGTGCTCACGGGCCATCTGTCGATCGCCGGGCTGGCGCTGCTGGGTTTTATCGGCGCAGTGGGCACCGTCTGCTTCAGCGTGGCGGCACCCGCATTGGTGCCGGCCATCGTGCCGCGCGAAGCGCTGGCACGTGCCAACGGCCGGTTGGAGCTGGCGCGCAGCATGGCTTTCGCGGCCGGCCCGGCGCTGGCGGGCGCACTCGTCGCCTGGGCCGGGGCGCCTGCGGCCTTTGTGCTGGCGGCGATTTTGTCGGCCTCGGCCGCTGGCTTGCTATTCAGCCTGCGCGAGCCGGCCCGCACACCGGCCGTGGGCCGCCATGCGCTGCTCGAGATTCGCGACGGCGCGCAGTTTGTCTGGCGCCAGCCGTATTTGCGCCCCATGGTGCTCACAGGCATCGTCTGGAACATCGCCTGGTTTGTGCTGCAGGCGGCTTATGTGCCTTATGCGGTGCGCGTGCTGGGCCTGACGGCGCAAGGCGTCGGCATCACCCTGGGCGCTTACGGCGCGGGCATGGTGCTGGGTGCGCTGCTGTCGCCGCGCGTGGTGGCGGCCATACCTTTCGGCCGCGCCATCCAGCTCGGCCCGGCCGTGTCGGTGCTGGCCGCCGCGACCATGGTGGCCACGCTGTTTGTGCCCAGCGGTATTCTGGCGGGCCTGTCGTTCTTCCTGTTCGGCGTCGGCCCCATCGTCTGGACCATCACCTCCACCACCTTGCGCCAGAGCATCACGCCCCACGCCATGCTGGGCCGCGTCTCGGCGGTATTCCTGGCCGTCAACGCCGGTTCACGGCCTATAGGAGCGGCACTGGGCGGGGTGGTCGGTGCATCGTGGGGCGAAGCCGCCTGCCTGTGGCTGGCGCTGGCCGGCTTTGCCTTGCAGGCGATCGTGATCTTCGGCTCGCAGCTGCACGCACTGCGGCAGCTGCCCGAGCCGGCGATATAAGTCCCCGGCCCCGCTGCAGTTTCAGAGCTGCTCTTACTCGGCAGTCAGGTGCTTGCCCACGATCCCTGCCAGCTCAAACATCGTGACCTGCGGCTTGCCGAACACCGGCAATAACTTGGCGTCGGCATTAATGGCGCGCTTGTTGGCCGCGTCTTGCAGGCCTTCGGCCTTGATGTAGTCCCAGAGTTTTTTGATGACCTGGGTGCGCGCCACCGGTTCCGTGCCTATCACCGCGGCCAGCGCGGCGCTGGGCTTGAGGCCTGCGCCCGGCTTGGCGACGCGCGGCGTTTTGGGCTTGGCGGTTTTCGCGGCGGGTGCCTTCTTGGCCGCGGCCTTCTTCGCGGCCGGTGCTTTCGCGGCCTTCACCGCCACGGTCTTACCGAAGGGCGTTTTCACCGTGCCGGTCTTGGCCGCCGCCGGTTTGCGCGGCGGGAACTTGGACGGCGCGAACTCGAAGTTCACCTTGTCGGCTTCCTTGTCCCAGGCCAGCATGGCCTTGAAGGGGCGGCGCGTGCGCATGGAGACAAACTTGTCGAGCAGGTCGGTCTTGCCGGTTTCCAGCAGCTTGTGCATCTGCTCGCGCTCGATAGGCTGCTGCAGGATGACCTGGCCGGTCTTGAAGGTGCAGCTGGGCGTGGGTTGCGCCAAGGTGGGCACGGATTTTTCGCAGACGTAGTTCTTGCCGAGCTCGAACACGCGCGAGGCGCAGCGCGGGCAGGGGCCCAGCGACTGCTGCTCGCCGAAGTCGACGATCTCACCGGTTTCGCCGTTCTTGTCGTCGCCGAAGTCGAACTCAAGCTTGTAGTTCTTCGTCTCTTCGTCGAACTTGATCACCATCTCGGCGGTGAAAGGCCAGCCGGCCTTGGAGCGGAAGCCGTCCAGCGGGCCGATCTTCTTGTCGCGCAGGAACTGCTCGACCTCGGCCACTTCAAAGGTGCGGCCGGCCGGCGTCTTGCCGAAGCTGAAGCCGCAGCCGTCGTCGCCTTTTTTGCCGGTGCAGGTGTAGCGGCGGTAGTTTTCCTTGATCACGCCGCCACAGTTAGGGCAGGGTGCCGACAGCGTGGCGTAGTCGCCGGGAATCGTGTCCTTGTCATAGCCCTTGGCCTTGTTGACGAGGTTCTCCGTCATGGCCGCGATCTCGGCCATAAAGGTTTCGCGGCTCAGCTGGCCGTGTTCCATCTGCGCGAGCTTGTGCTCCCACTCGCCGGTCAGCTCGGCCTTGGAGAGTTCTTCCACGCCCAGTCCACGCAGCAAGGTCATGAGCTGGAAGGCCTTGGCCGTGGGGATCAGCTCGCGGCCTTCGCGCAGCATGTACTTCTCGGCGATCAAGCCTTCAATCGTGGCGGCGCGCGTGGCCGGCGTGCCCAGGCCTTTTTCCTGCATGGCTTCGCGCAGCTCGTCGTCGTCAATCGTCTTGCCGGCGCCCTCCATGGCGCCCAGCAGCGTGGCTTCCGAATAGCGGGCGGGCGGGCGTGTCTTCAGGCCCTTGGCCTCGACCACTTCGGCGCGCACCATCTCGCCGGGCTTGACCGGCACCAGGCTCTGGCCCTTGTCGCCGTCCTTGGCGTCGGCCACTTCGTCGGCGGCTTCCTTGCCGTAAATCGCGAGCCAGCCGGGCTTGACCAGCACCTTGCCCTCGGTCTTGAAGCTGTGGCCCACGGCCTGCGAGATGCGCGTGGTCACCAGGTATTCGGCGCTCGGGAAAAACACCGCCATGAAGCGGCGCACCACCAGGTCGTAAAGCTTTTGTTCGGCTTCGCTCAGGCCGCTGGGCGCCTGCAGCGTGGGGATGATGGCGAAGTGATCGCTGACCTTGGCGTTGTCGAAGATGCGCTTGCTGGGCTTGATGTAGTTGCCCTTGATGGCCGTCGCCGCGTGTGGTGCCAGGTGGCGCATGCCGCTGTCGGCCAGCATTTCAAAGGTCTGCTTGACCACGGGCAAATAATCTTCGGGCAGCGCGCGTGAATCGGTACGCGGGTAGGTCAGCGCCTTGTGGCGTTCATACAGGCTTTGCGCGATGGACAGCGTGGTCTTGGCCGAGAAGCCGAACTTGCCGTTGGCCTCGCGCTGCAAGGAGGTCAGGTCGAACAGCAGGCCGGCCGCCTGCGTGGTGGGCTTGCTTTCTTCCGTCACCGTGGCGGCCTTGCCGCGCACGGCCTCGGCGATCGCCAGCGCTTCGCGCTCGGACCAGACGCGGTCGGCTCTCAGCTCGGGATCGGGTTCCGCGCCTTCACCGTTCGCGGCATTGGCCGCGGCTTTTTTCCATTTCGGGTCGAACCACTTGGCCGGGTATTCGCCGGCCTCGGCCAGGAAGCTCGCGTGGATTTCCCAGTAGTCGCGGCTCACGAACTTGCGGATTTTTTCCTCGCGCTCCACCACCACCGACAGCGTCGGCGTCTGCACGCGGCCCACGGTGGTCAGGAAGAAACCGCCGTCGCGCGAGTTGAAGGCCGTCATGGCCCGGGTGCCGTTGATGCCGACCATCCAGTCGGCTTCGGAGCGCGAACGCGCCGCGTCGGCCAGGCCCTGCATCTGCTTTTCGCTGCGCAGGCTGTCAAAGCCCTCGCGGATCGCGGCCGGCGTCATGGACTGCAGCCACAGGCGCTTGACCGGCAGCTTGCTGCCTGCGTATTGCTGGATCAGGCGAAAAATCAACTCACCTTCGCGGCCCGCGTCGCAGGCGTTGACGAGGTTGCCCACGTCCTTGCGCTTGGCCAGCTTGACGATGGCGTTGAGCCGCGTCTTGGTCTTGTCGATGGGTTTGAGGTCGAAGTAGGGCGGTATCACCGGCAGGTTGGCGAAACTCCACTTGCCGCGCTTGACGTCGAACTCTTCGGGCGCCTGGATCTCGACCAGGTGGCCGACAGCCGAAGTGACCAGCCAGTCGTCGCTCTCGAAATATTCATCGTGTTTTTCGAACTTGCCGGCCGTCGGCGTGATGGCGCGGACGATGTCCTGCGCCACCGAGGGCTTTTCTGCAATCACAAGGGTTTTCATATGTACTTCTTCAAACCTTCTACATCTTCGGGGAACATTTCCCCGCTTTCAGCGAATACGACTTTGCCTTCACGGCCATCCGCCGACACCTTGAGCACCACCACCACGGGCAGGCCCACCGGCTTGGGCAGGAATTTCGCGACTTCGGGGGTCAGCATCCCGGCGGGAAAGCTGTAGCCCTTGGTCTTCATATAAGTAGCCGCGGCGGCCGGCTGCTTGTCGATGGATAGCGCCAGCACCTCCAGGCCCCTGGCCTTTTGGGCCCGCCACAGTGCGTCTATATGGGGCGATTGCACCGCGCAAAAAGGGCACCAGCTGGCCCACCAGTACACCACAAGCGTCTTTCCGCCTACCTCGGAAGGCTTCCAGGCGCCGCCGTCCAGCAGCGCCACGGGCGGCAACACCAGGGTGGCACCGACCTTGGGCAGAGGGCTTTCCCCGCCCTTGGCCCATGCCGGCAGGCCCAGCCCGGCCACGAGGGCGGCGGTCGTCTGCAGCAGGTTTCGGCGTTTGAACATGGGGAGYTCCTGGGGGACTTCGCGCGGCATCACTACAATAGCGGCTTCTCGCGCATGTACGCGCGCGGGTGCGCACGCATACGCGCGCACGCGCACATGCATGAATTAACCATACCAAAAAAATACGTCGTGTCAAAAAACCAGGCTTCCGCGTCGCTCGCGCCGCTCTCTTCCATGCCCACCGCACCGGCTCCCACCACCGACGGCCGGCGCATCCAGACACGGCGCTCCGGCGTGCACGGCAAGGGCGTCTTCGCCGTGCAGGACCTGGCCGAAGGCGAGACCCTGATCGAATACGTCGGCGAGATCATCAACTGGAAAGAGGCGCTCCGCCGCCACCCGCATGACCCCAAGGACCCGAACCACACCTTCTACTTCCACATCGACGAAGAGCATGTGATCGACGCCAAGCACGGCGGCAATTCCTCGCGCTGGATCAACCACAGCTGCAAGCCCAACTGCGAAGCCGACGAAAACGATGGCCGCGTCTTCATCAAGGCGCTGCGCAACATCAAGGCCGGCGAAGAGCTGTTCTACGACTACGGCCTGATCATCGACGCGCCCTATACCAAGAAGCTGCTGGCCGAATATCCCTGCTGGTGCGGTGCGAAAAACTGCCGCGGCACGCTGCTGGCACCCAAGGACGACGACAAGAAGTCCAAGGGCAAGAAGAAGTCGGCCAAAAAAGCCGATAAAAAGGCCGAGGCCAAGGCCGATAAAAAGAAGGCTGAAAAGAAAGCCGGCAAGAAGGCCGCTCCAAAAGTCGATAAAAAAGCCGACAAAAAACCCAAGAAGAAAAAGAAAGACTGAGCCGGGTTTTCCTGCGCCGCCGACACCACCAGGCCCCAGGGCCTGGGCTTTTCATGACCTCCTCCTCTTCATTCCCCATCCGATGGCCCGCCGAAGCCCTCTGGGAGGCCCTGGCGCCCTCGCTGCCGGGCTTCACGGTGGAGGTGCTGCCCGAGATCGACTCCAGCAACACCGAGCTGATGCGCCGCTTCCGCGGCAGCCCCACGGTCGAACCCCGTCCCGAGCCCCTGCTGCTGGTGGCCGAGCAACAGACCGCCGGGCGCGGCCGCCTGGGCCGCCAGTGGCAAAGCCGGCGCGGCGACAGCCTGACCTTTTCGCTGGGCCTGCCGCTGGCGCCCGCCGACTGGTCCGGCCTGTCGCTGGTGGCCGGTGTCAGCGTGGCCGACAGCCTGGAGCCCCTCAACGCCAGCCAGGGCGGTAAACCCCGCATAGGCCTCAAATGGCCCAATGACCTGTGGCTGTCCACACCGCAGGGCGAAAGCAAGCTGGCCGGCATCCTGGTCGAGACCGCCAGCTGGGAAGGCCTGCGTTATGTGGTCATCGGCATAGGCATCAACATCCGCGCCGTGGCGCTGGACACCGCGCAGGCCCCGGCCGCCCCATCCGCCCCGGCCGCCGTCCCACCCGGCAGCCTGCAGGAACTGCTGCCCGGCCTCGACGCGCCGGCCGTGCTGCTGCGCGTGATCCCGCCGCTGGTGCAGGCGGTGCAGGCCTTTGAGCGCTTTGGTTTTGCGCCCTTCCAGGCGCGTTTCGCGGCGCGCGACGTGCTGGCCGGCCGGGCCGTGCAGCTCTCCGACGGCACCGTGGGCACGGCCCACGGCGCGGGCGAAAACGGCGCGCTGCTGGTGCATACTGCGGCTGGCATGAAAGAAATCACCAGTTCCGAAGTCAGCGTGCGGCCCGTGGCGGCGCCCAACCCGCAAGGCGCGCGCCCATGCTGAGGCTGCTGGTGCTGGCGCTGCTGCTGGCCAATGCTGGCTACTTCGCCTGGACGCAGGGCCTGCTGGCCGACTACGGTTATGCCCCGGCCGTCCAGGCCGAACCGCAGCGCCTGGCCCAGCAGATCAAGCCCCAGGCCATGCAGCTGCTGACGGCCGCCGACGCGCGCCAGCTCGAAAACGCTGCATCCCCCGCCGCCCCGGCGCAAGCCGCCGCCGAATGCCTGCAGGCGGGCCTCTTCAGCCCCGAACAAAGCACCGCCCTGCGCACCGGCCTCGAAAGCAGCCTGCCCATCGGCAGCTGGACGCTGGAAAGCGGTGTGGA
This sequence comes from Polaromonas sp. P1_G2, assembly GCF_056405515.1. Classification (NCBI taxonomy): domain Bacteria; kingdom Pseudomonadati; phylum Pseudomonadota; class Betaproteobacteria; order Burkholderiales; family Comamonadaceae; genus Polaromonas; species Polaromonas sp. P1_G2. The sequence goes on along the minus strand of NZ_JBFUBY010000133.1, from coordinate 4,047 downwards.
GCCAGGCCGCTGGATCGTCTACATGGGCAAGTACAACAGCGAAGACGCCCTCATCAAAAAACGCACCGAACTGCGCGGCCTGGGCGTGTCCTTTGAAGCCCTGATCAATCCCACGCTGGGGCCCGGCCTGTCGCTGGGCCACTACAGCTCGCAGGCCGAGGCCGAACGCGAACTCGCCAAGGCCGCCACGCGCGGCGTGCGCACTGCCAAGGTGGTGCTGGAGCGGCCCGAAGCGCGCGGCCAGCTGCTGAAGCTGCCGGCCGCCGACGCGGCGATCAAGGCGAAGCTTGAGACGCTCAAGCCGCAGCTCGCTGGCAAGCCCCTGCAAGCTTGCCAGTAACTTTCTAAACGGCTTTCCAGGCGCGCAGCGGCACGCAGGTCTGCAAGCGCGTCACGGCCTGATCCATCAACGCCGGATGCAGCTCATGGCCCAGCGAGCGGGCCACGTCCAGCGTCGCGTCGGCGCCCAATTCCATCAGGTGGTCAAAATCGCTGCGCGTGCGCGCCAGCGGCACGACTTCGTCGTTCTGGCCGTGCAGCAGGTGCAGGGTGGTCAGCGCCGGCGCGCGGGCCGGCCAGACCTGGTAGCCGCCGCCGAAGGACAGCAGCCGGCCCGCCAGGCCGTCGTGCGCGTCGCTGAAAGCCAGTGCCAGGCTGGCGCCCGCGCCAAAGCCGGCCAGCGCGGTGTCCGACTGCAGGATCTCGAAACGCTGCTGCTGCGCGCGCACAAAGGCGGCCAGCACTTCCACGCGCGCGGCCAGGGCCGCCGCATCATCCAGCCCGGCCGCCGCGGCGCCCGCCGCATCGGCGTGTGGTCCCGACAGGCCTTCCGGAATCAGCACCGCGGCCTCGGGGAAAGCGCCGCCCAGCAGATTGCCCAGCTCCAGCATGTCGGCGGCCGTGCCGCCCGCGTCGTGCAGCAGCACAAAGAGCTGGCGCGGCGTGGCGCCGGCGGGCAGCAGTTCAATGGTTTCGGTGTCTAGCGGGTTCATGGCAGGCGGGCGTTGAAGCAGGGGTCAAAAAAAACAGTTGGGGCCTCCGCGGCGGCTTTCAACCACTGTACCCGGCCCGCTATGCCGGCGCCACGCCGTTGGCATCTTCCATCACCAGCGAGGCATGCATGCCTATGCCGGCCGCCACCCCGCCGGCGCAGGCAAAAGTGATGCTGTGCGGCACGCGGGCCATGTCGCCGCCCGCGTAGACGCCGGCCACGCTGGTCAGGCCCCAGGCGTCGATGCGCACGATGGGGCCGAAGGGCGAATCGTCAAACGCGCAGCCCAGCGCCGCCGCCAGCGGGCTGGCCATGCGCACCTGCGTGCCTACCAGCAGGGCCTTGATCGCCACCCGCCGGCCGTCCCGCAGCAGCACGCCGTCGAGCGCGGGTGCCGCGCCCTGCAGTTCGGCGATGGGGCTGGACTCGACCCTGACCTTGCGCGCGGCCAGCGAGGCCTGCTMTTCGGCAGACACCGCCACCACGCCCTGGGTGAACAGCGTCACCTCGCCCCAGTCGGCGAACAGCACCGCCTGGTGCACCGACATCGGCCCGGTTCCCAGCACGCCGATGGCGCCGCCGCCAATCTCATAGCCGTGGCAATAGGGGCAGTGCACCACCGTCTTGCCCCAGCGTTCCTGGAGGCCGGGGATTTCGGGCAGCACGTCGGCCACGCCGGTGGCCAGCAGCAGGCGGCGCCCGGTGAACCAGCGCATGCTGTCCTCGGCCTCGACGACAAAGCCCGCCTCGCCGCTGTCCACACGGCTCACACGGCCGCTGAAGACCTGCACGGTCGGGTAGGCTCGCAACTGCTGCCTGGCCTCGGCCAGGACTTGCGAGCCCGGCTTGCCGTCGTGGCCCAGCACGCCGTGCGACTCCGATGCGAAGCGGTTGCGCGGCAGGCCGGCGTCGATCACCAGTACCTGGCGCCGGGCGCGAGCCAGCTGCAGGGCGGCGGACAGCCCGGCAAAACTGCCGCCCACGATGATGGCGTCATGCAGCATGGCCGGCCTCCGGGGCATGAGGGTGCGCGGCGTGGCCGGCATGGGCCACCATGGCGCGGTTGAAGTCGGCCGACAAGTCGGCCAAGGTGACCTCGCCCAGGCGCCTGGCCAGCAGGGCCTCGGCCTCGCGCAGGCTGCCGGCCAGCGCGCGCTGCACCGACTGCTCGATGACGCAGCCGTCGGCATGCGCGCCCTCGCCGTCCGCCCCGGCGCTGTCACCGAGAGCCATCTGCACGTCAAGCAGCGTGACGGATGCCAGATCGCGCGCCAGCACCCAGCCGCCGCCGTGGCCCCGCTCCGACACCACAAAACCGGCTTCGCGCAGGCCCGCCATGGTGCGCCGCACCACCACCGCGTGCGTACGCAGGCAGGCCGCGAGTTCGTCCGAGGTCATGGGCCCGCCGCGGTGGGCCATGTGCAACAGCGCGTGCAGGACGGCGGAAAGCCGGCCTTTTGATTTCATGTAACTTATCATGTTGCATGATTCTACGGATGCCGTTTGCCGGCGTCCGTGCCCGGCCGCAAATCCCCATGCGGCGCGGGGCCAATACCCGGCGATCCGGCGTGTTCCGGCCCCGGCCCGCCGGCTGGGCGAAAATCAGCGCTTTTACGCATCACGGCCATCCGGAGTTACCACATGAAAATCGCAAAAGACACCGCCGTCACCCTCAGCTACAAGGTGGCGGACGCCCAGGGCAAGCTGGTCGAGCAGAGCAACACGCCTATGGTTTACCTGCACGGCGGCTACGGCAACACCCTACCCAAGATCGAGGAAGCGCTGGACGGCCAGGAAGCCGGCTTCCAGACCGTGCTGGCGCTGGAGCCGCAGGACGCCTTCGGCCTGCGCGATGAAGGCCTGGTGCAGACCATCCCGCGCACGCAGTTCCCGCCCGGGGTCAAGGTCGGCGGCCAGCTCGAGGGCCGCGGCGAGGACGGCCGCCAGCACGTCTTCAACGTCATCAAGATCAAGGGCGACACCGTCATGCTGGACGGCAACCACCCGCTGGCCGGCAAGGCCCTGCGGTTTACCCTGAAGGTCACCGCTGTGCGCGCCGCCTCGGAAGAGGAAATCGCCCACCGCCACGTGCACGGCGAGCACGGCCACCACCACTGATCCGCGTTTCACAACCGATTAGCGGTTTTATTCACCACGTTACCCCCCGTTACGGCTAAAAAACGCCCGCTGGCCTACAGTGGGACTAAGCCTACGCATCCCGAAGGCGGCCGACGACAGGCCCCGCGCGGGATGGCGGCTAAGTTCGTGGATTAACTTCGGGGGTTCCATGGTGATCAACGCGTTCCTTGTCGAGGACAAGCCGGACATACGCAATACCTTGGTGGAAGCCATGGAAGAAATCGCGCCGCTGCGCTTTGTCGGCCACGCCGATTCCGAGACCGGCGCACGCCTGTGGCTTCATGACCATGAAGACTGGGACCTCGCCATCGTCGACCTGTTCCTCGCCGAGGGTTCGGGCTTCGGCGTACTCAAGGACTGCCAGCGGCGCAAGCCGGGCCAGAAGGTGGTGGTGCTGACCAGCCACAGCCAGGAAAACCTCTTGCTGCGTTGCCGCGAGTTGGGGGCCGATGAGGTTTTTGACAAATCACAGGATGTGGAGAAGCTGGTGCGGTTTTGTCAGCATCATGCTGAGAGTCTTGATGGGGTGTTGCCGCCGGCGCAGTGAGGGTGCTCCCTCTGTGCTCTCTTCTTAGTTCTGCTGGCCGGGGGTTGCCCGGCGGCAAGTAACTTTCTTTTGCTTCGCCAAAAGAAAGTCACCAAAGAAAAGGCGACCCGCAGTCTGGGTCCCTCCGCTTCGCTACGGGCAACCTGCGGTGCTCGACTACGGCGGGGTCTCGCGCAAACTCGCTTCGCTCAGACAAGCGCGATCCCTGATCCGCCTACGTCTGCGCTCCTCGGCCCAGCCAGGACGGGGCAATCGGGAWCGGGGAAAGAAGACAGAAAACGAAAATACCAAGAAGACAATACAAACAAGGACTCGCCRTGGCGAGTCCTTGTTTCTTAGGTATTGGTATTCCTTCCCCACCCCTTGTGGA
>NZ_JBFUBY010000132.1:0-10923 GCF_056405515.1 Polaromonas sp. P1_G2 | reverse complement strand
CTCCAGGCTCGCGCCGTGATCGGGGCCGGGCAGGCTGCGATCCAGGGTGAAATGCTTTTCGATCACGCAAGCACCCAGCGCAACCGCGGCAATCGCGACCTCGATGCCCTGCGTATGATCGGAGTAGCCGACGGCGACATCGAACGCCTTGCCGATGTTTTGCATGGCGCGCAGGTTCACGTCGGACATGGGCGTGGGATATTCGGTATTGCAGTGGAGCACGATCACCTGATCACGAGAAACGCCGGCGGCCTCGAACACGGCCAGCGCGTTTTCGATCTCGCCCAGCGAGGCCATGCCCGTAGACAGGATCAAAGGTTTACCCAGCCCGCCCGCATGGCGCAGATAGGGCAGATTGGTGATTTCGCCGGAAGGGATCTTGATCCGGTCCAGCCCCAGACCGACCAGAAAATCCAGGCTCTGGATATCAAAGCCGGTGCTGAAGAAGGCGATCCCGTGCTGGCGGCAATGTTCGACCAGCACTGCGTGCATCTCGGCGCTCAGCTCGAGGCGGCTCAACATGCTGTGCTGCGACTCGGTCGCGCTGGTGGATTGGGCCTGGTATTCGGCTTTGCCGGCGGTACCGGTGGCGAGGCGATCGGCCGAGAAAGTCTGGAACTTGACCATGTCGGCGCCCGCCTCGGCTGCAAGCTCGATGAGACGCTTGGCCATGGCGATATCGCCGTTATGGTTAACCCCGGCTTCGGCAATAATCAAAGTGCGAGCACTATTCATCGCGTACCCCGAAAGATCGTACCTTCGGTCAAATTTTTCACCACTATGGCGCCTGCGCCGACGACGCAACGGCTGGCAATCCGCACGCCGTGGTGGACGACCGCACCGCTGCCAACAAACGAGCCCATATCGATATGCACGTCCCCGTTCAGCCTGGCGCCGGTGGAGATATGGCAATGCGCTGCCACGATCGAGTCGTGCTCAATCAGGGCCTGACTATTGATGATGCAGTTTGCGCCAACCGTGGCGCCAGCATTGATTATCGCACCATGCATGACGATCGTGCCAGGTAGCACCACCGCATGACGTGAAACATGCGCGAGCGGCGAGACGATTGTGGGGAAGTCAGCGCCCAGGGCTTGCAGTCTTTCAAACAAGGCCATTCGGATATCGGGACTTTTTACCTGCCCCACCGTGACCAGTGCCGACGGGTATTTCTCGAGCAGGTCCGGCAAGTTGTCATCGCTTCCCAACCAGAGATAGCCCAGGCGGGCCGACGCATCCGTTTCGTTGAAGTCGACGATGCCGGCAATCGTGTACTGGCCCTGGGCCTCGATCACATCGATGCAGGAGCGGCAGTGGCCGCCGCCGCCGATGAGCAGCAGGGGCTTCACGCCAAACCCGCGCTGCTGGGAATGTTGATCAGGCGACGCTCGAGTGACTCGGCGACAGGTAGAGGAGCGCGAGGGGCGTCGAGATAGGGGGTCAGGCGATGCAGCAAGGTCCAGACCGGGCGTGTCATCAGCCCGGCGCCGTTGGTCGCCTTCAGTACCTCGTCGCGCTGCCCGGCGACAGTCTCGCTCAACATGATGGCCTGTAGCCAGTAATTGCTTTCGCAGCCGGCGGGCTCGGCAACCAGGCTGATCTCCGGTGTCGTCGCGAAAGCGGCCAGGTATTTGGCATAGAGGCGGCGCTTCGACTGCAGAAATCCGGGCAACTGCTCAAGCTGGGCGCAGCCGAGGGCGGCATTGATATTCGGCATGCGGTAATTGTAGCCAACCTCGTCATGCTCAAACGCCCAGCTGTGGGGGCGTTTCGCGGTAGTGGTCACATGCTTCGCACGACGCGCCAGGGCCGTGTCGTTGGTCAGGATGGCGCCGCCGCCGCCGGTGGTGATGGTCTTGTTGCCGTTGAAGCTCAGGGTTCCGACCAGGCCGCTGGTTCCGGTATGGCGGCCCTGGTAGAGACTGCCCAGCGACTCGGCGGCATCCTCGACCAGCGCAAGGCCGAACTCACCGGCCACCGCCAGCAAGCCGGCCAGATCGCACGGGTGCCCCAAGGTATGCATGGGCAGAAGGGCACGGATCGGGCGCCCGGTCTGCTTGTTCACGCAAACGCCGCCGCGCTGCTCGCTGCAATGCTTGAGCCACTCGCGCAGCGCTGCCGGGTCGAGACCGAGTGTCTCCATGTTGCTGTCCACGAAATGCGGCGTGGCGCCGCAATAACGCACGGCATTGGCTGTCGCGATGAAAGTCAGCGCGGGGATCAGCACCTCGTCGCCGGGCACGACTCCGGCCAGCAGCAGCGCCACATGCAGCGCGGCGGTGCCGTTGACAACGGCGACAGCATGTTTCGCGCCGGTGAACCGGGCCAGGTCCGCCTCGAAGCGGTCGACATAGGCACCGACGGACGAGACAAAGGTGGAGTCCAGGCAGTCCTTGACATAGGCCCATTCCTGCCCGCCGAAACGCGGCTCATGCAAGGCGACCGGGCCCGGGCCGCATACCTGTGTAAGGGCCTGCACTACCTGTGCGGGGATATTCTGTGGTGTCTGCACTTGGTGGGATTGATCAGATGTTGTAGATGTCGGCCTTGTAGCCGCGCAGATTCTCAGGGCGTAGAAACCACGCCGCTGTTTCGGCAAGCCCGCGCTTAAGCCCGTCGCGGCCGCCGTAGGCCGGCGCCCATCCGAACAGTTCCAGCGCCTTGGTGTTGTCGGCCCAAAGCCGCTCGACTTCTGAATTGGCAGGACGCAGGCGGTTCTCATCGGTGACGATCTCCACCTCCGCGTTCATCGCCTCCGCGATCAGCTTGGCGGTTTCGCCGATCGACACTTCGAAGTTGCTGCCGAAATTGACGACTTCGCCTATGCCGCGATCGGACTCCAGGGCAGCGATGAAACCGTTCACCGTGTCCTGCACGAAATTGAAGTCGCGGGTCGGGGATACCGCGCCCAGACTGATCTGCTTCTTGCCGTTGGCGATCTGGGCAATGATGGTCGGGATCACCGCACGCGCGGACTGGCGCGGGCCGTAAGTATTGAATGGACGGGCGATGACGACAGGCAATCCGAACGAGGCGTAGAAGGAATACGCCATCTGGTCGGCGGCGATCTTGCTCGCCGAGTAGGGCGACTGACCCTGCAACGGGTGTTCCTCGGTGATCGGGACAAAACGCGCTGTGCCATACACCTCGCTCGTCGAGGTATGGACCAGCCGTTTGATGCCGAGCTCGCGCGCCGCCTGCAGGACGTTCAAGGTACCCTTGACGTTGGTGTCGACATAGGTATCGGGCGAGTGATAGGAATACGGGATGGCGATGAGGGCGGCAAGGTGCAGCACCGCGTCGCAGCCCTGCATCGCGGTTTTGACGCCATGCGGGTCGCGGATGTCGCCCGAAAAAACCTCGAACTGCCCCTTCATCTCGGCCGGGCACTGGTCCAGCCAGCCCCACGAGTTGAAGGAGTTGTATTGGACGAAGGCGCGGACCTTGTAGCCCTGTTGCACCAGGCGCTCCACAAGGTGGGAGCCGATAAAGCCGTCGGCGCCGGTAACCAGGACTGCATTCACATTCATTGTCAGGCTTTCATAGCAGTTTTCCAAACTCCACCAGGGAGCGGATGTAGTTGATTTTGTTGCCCGGGAAGGCCTCTTCGAAATGCCTGACGCACAAGCTTTTGTCAACCGGCGACATGTCGTCGAACATATGGACCAAGCTGACCGCGCGCTCATTGAAACCCAGCAGCGCCGACGATGAAACCCCGACGGCGAGATGATAGTCTTTATCCATCAATTCGACCGGTAGCAAGGGGTCAATGACAACCGCGCCGTCAATCTGCAAATCCAGGCGATAAACCGGGTTCGGGTGGTCCTTGATGTGGCACACGTAGCCTTGCCCATGGGCGGCGTCAATCAGGGATTGGAAAAGCGTGGATTGGCTCGCATCGGAAACAAAACTCTTCCCTGCAATGAACAGGATTTTATTGGTTTTTTGGCCGCCGCACGAATAACACCTGGACACCACTTCCCGCGAGAAGCCCACGTCCTTGCTGATTATCGAGCCGGGGTAGCCGCGGATCGCCATCACGTATTCAATCGCGTTGTCGCCTACCGCCGGCGAACGATAGAACCTGAAGCGGTCGATGACACCCAGTAAGCCAAGCAGCCGGTACAGCCGGCTTCTCGGGAACGCTCCGGGCTCGATTTCCTGGAAGCCGGACATGGTCACCTGCGGAAAATAGTATCCACGCGGCTTGATGACCGTCAGCAGCAGGTCGAGCATGGGCAGGCAGCACTCGTGAAAGAACACGACCTGCGTACCGCTTGAGCGCGCCTTCAACAAGACAAACAGGAAATAAAGCGATTGCATTAAGAGGCCGGAGGGGGCGCGGACGATCTCGACTTGCGGATGCTTTTTCCTGAACCTCTGATAAGACAGCTCGTGCGCCTTGCTCAGCACATAGATCTTTTTGACCTTCAGCGTATCCATCTGCGCCGCGATGAAGCCGACGGGCAGCGTGGATGCCACGATGCAGATAGATTGGTTTTCTACGAGCATGAATTGGGTACGTCAACGTTTCGCAACGCGTGTGGCGCGCTTAGGCCTGCGCCTTGATCGCCTTCATGTTCAGGCTGATGGGGAACTCTCCCTTGGGAGTCTGGAAACCCGTTTCCGACCAGTCGCCGAGGTGCGCGCCGAACTCCTCAAGGGTATTCCATTCAGTCATGTGTTCRAACCCGCATGAAGCCAGCAGACCCGCCAGCGCAGCGCGATTGAACACCGACTTGTGAAAGTTGTGCTCGTAGTCCTGCCCGCCCATCAAGGCGAACTTGATCAGTTCGAGGTTGCTGCCGTTGGCCTGGTAGACGGCCACCAGGCGGTCGAAGTCGGGCACGGACAGCCGTAGTACGCCACCGACTTTCAGTTTCTTCCGGAAATTGCGGAGAATTTCATCGATTTCCTCGAACGAAAAATGCTCGAGCACATGGCACATGTAGATCTCGCTGATGGCACCATCCGCAAACTCGTTGAGGGCGAACCCTTCCGATCTCAAATGGATGTGCGGCGCCTGGCGCGCATCGATACTGACCCAACCCTGGATATTGATGGGCCCCGCACCCAGATGTATCTTCAAGCCGCCGTCTCCACTCTTCGGATAGACCGGCCGCTGGCCGCCGTAAAGCGCCTGTTGCTTGCGGTCACCGATCGATTTGATTTTGGCGCGAACTCTGGAAATTAAATTCACTTTGATGATCCAATCAATGCATGTTTAGTGCGACGTGCCTGGCGACAACCAGGCCGGTATTCAGGTCTAGGCGAGCCGGGACCCGATGATCCTGGCAGGCGCTCCGCCCAGGATCGAATAGTCGGGAAAGTTTTTCGTCACCACGGCATTAGCTCCGACCACGGTGCCCTTGCCCAGGCTGACGCCGGGAAGAATCACTGAATTCGCTCCCAGCCACGAATCGGCCCCGATGGTGATAGGGTCGTACGGGCGGTAATCCGGAGATCTCATGAACGCCGCATCGTTTTCACGTATGGTGCCGCCGCCGCGTATCTGATGCGTGCCGCTCAGAACCGTGACATTGTTCGCGAACAGGCAGTCTTCACCAATGGCAACCTCGCCCGACACAAGGCAATCGGAAAAGAATGATGTCCGGCTGCCAATTTTCACCGTCCCGCCGCTCGTGGAGATCATGCTTCTGGGGCCGATCGATACACCATCCCCGACCTCGATCACACCGTCTTCACCGGCGCCAAGTTCCGCCGAGCTGGCCACGGCGCATTGATCGCCCATGATCAATGCGCTATTGTTCAAGGCGAGTGCGCCCCGAAAAACCGTGTTGATCCCAAAGCGGCACCTCGCGATCGACGGGAAGTCCGACCGTATCCTTCCGCGCATCAAGCCGTGCGCGAGGCGAAACCACACAGACCCGGTTTCGGCCAACAACCTTCTTTTTATTTTTGCAAGATAACTCATGACGGCGCCGCGACCTGGTTGTCCAGCCGCCTCATCAATTCGCCGAACTCGCTCAAAAACTCGGCTTTGTCCGTCGCCGACCCCGATGAAACGCCGGTGCCTATGCCGGGGTAGTTGTTGATCGTCTTCATCGATAGGGCGCGGTCAAACCAATCCACACCATCCATTGGCTCGAACTGCCAACGCTGCCGGTCGTAAAAGACACCGTCCCGGCCGAAAGTCCCGGCAAGATCATGGATTCCCGGCGCATCCCTGAACCAGGGGAGCCCCGCGCAGCAGGTGGCGAGCCCGACCATGCTGCGTTCGATCCCGATAGAGCCCGTCACCGTGATCGGAAACAGCTTCCGGCTCCGAGCCTCGCTCAACTTGTAGGTCGGCGGCACGAAGACGCAACCCATGGCGGCAAGCTGCCTGAAATACTCGATTGACCTGCACAGCCCGACCCTCGAGAAACCAACGATCCGGGAATAGTAAATCCAGCTGCCGGGATGCTCCTTGTACAGGATTTTCCCACGATAGCCCAGTTTCCGGATTGCGATGACCACATCCAGATGGGTCGGATAATCGCCCCCCTCCGGAAAGGTCGAGGCCTCCGGTTGATAGTGGGCGTACAGGATGGGCAGCGCCCCTTCTGCTTCGATCAGGCGGTCCACCGCAGCCTCATCCAGCATGCTGGAGAGGTAGTATTCGAGCGCGCGTTTCTGGTGCCGGACGATTCTCAGTATCGACAAGGCATCGTAGTCTTTGCGCTCGTCGATCGGATGCCGGACGAGGCCGGCATTTTTCCTCAATATCGCTTTCGCGATTGCCTTGGCGCCGAAGATCGCGACACGCGCAAGCGCATAACCGTAGCTCGTCGCCGTCCGGTCGATCTTTTCGTTCAGCTGCGGTGGCTTGGCGGCAAGATGGTTGTCCCGGTAGGCAATCACCTCGTCCCGAACCTGCTTGTCCGAGACCTTTACCGCCAGAATGCTCCGGTCCCGGATCGAAGCGTGTTGCACCACGGGCAACAAGCGACTCGGCGATGCACAAAAAGGCATCGGATATAAATAGACCTGCTGCGCTCCTGCAATCTGGCAGGCGGCCTCGATCAGGGAATACTCAATGTGGTGGGCGACCCCCGTGAAGAAGACTACGGACTTCACCCCGAGCGCGCGCATTTTCTGCGCAAGGCAGACGACGAACAACAGGCAGGAGTGCTGAAAATCCTCGTATCTATCGGCCTGTCCCATCCACCGGAACCACAACGGCATGGTCCAGTGGATCTTGGCTTTTATTTCATCGATGTCTAGGTCGGCGGGAATCGCGTCGGGATAGGCGATGGCTACGGTCTGGCGTGCATCACCTGACCAATAGGCGATCGACTTTTCCGCATAGATGGCGTATTTGTTATTGCCCCTGTATTCATTCGACAAGAATTCATAGGGCTCTATAAGCAGGATTTTGCTCATGTCATGACCGTTGCGGACTGCATTTGGGGCGCGATGTCATGTCGTTTCAATCCGGCCCCGCAAGCAAGGCAATCGAACTTTGCCCAATGTTGGTATAAGCGGGAAAGAAGGCGATGCTGAAGATGTCCCGATACCGGCCTTCAGCCGGAATACCCGCGCGATGCGGTGTCGAGCCGGTTGAAAAAAGCAGCGTGTCGCCGCGCTTGCCCGTGAGCTTGCGCGCGATCAGGTTTAAATCCTTGTTGTTTCTATCCATCACCGATGGCAGGAGCTTGTGCTCGTCCGGATTGGCGACGAACTCGAATGGGCCGTCGTCGACCGACACATCGCTCACCAGCACGAAGAGCTGGACATTCCTGAAATCGACCACCTTGTCGTAGTGCCAGTTCTGGCTGAACAGTTCGGTGTTGCGATACGCCTCCGGAATCGCATAGTTGCGCCACACCAGCCCGTCGTTGACGAGATATCCATCGCCGAGGAACATCCTCAGCACGCTGTCGTAATTCCTGATTGCCTGTTTGATGGACGGAGGCAGGCCGGCCCAGTCGACGGTGTGGTACCTGCTGTAATAGCGCCCGTCCGGCGCTTTATTGCCCCGGTCTATTGCCTTGCTCTCATTCAGGCCGAAATCGCTCTCCAGCTCGATGTGGCCGAAGACAGACAGCGTGAAGAATCGCTTTGAGAATATCGAATGGGCATGCCGAATCCGGAAATAGACTTCCGGAATCCGCTGCCTCAACCACGAATAGATCGACTTCAAAATCTTCATGCGTCCCTCTTCCTCCACCGTCAGCGCGCTCAATCGGCCGCCTGCGCATATTTGCCGTAGAAATGCAGATCCTGGGGCTCGCCGTCCAGCAGCTCGTGCCTCGGGCGCACTGCCTCGCAGTGCATGCCCGACCGCTCCATCACCCTGATCATCGCCTTGTTGCTGCCCATCGCGCCCGCCGCCACCTTCCGGATCCGCCGCTCATCGATGAACCAGTTCACCAGCGTATTCCAGGCATCCTGGCCGGTACCCTGTCCCCGGGCCGATTTGCGTCCTATCATGATGCCGATATCGGCAACCCCGTGCTGCGGGGAGACATACGCCGTCATGGTGCCGATGGCGAGGTCCTCGCCTTGGAWCCTCACGCTCAGGAACAGATTGGGCGTGTTCAGGAAGCTCTCCCGGTATGCGCGGCACGACGATTCCGTGTGCACGATGAATCGCTGATTGCTGTATCTCACGGTCTCGGGGTCGTTCAGCCACGCAACGTACTCGGGCGTGATGTCCGATTGCTCGAAGGGACGCAGCAATATCTTGCGTCCCGACAGGCTGACGAAACCGTCGATCAACTCAATGGCCCCTGTCAGTGGGGAATGCGGACCTGAGTGCATCCAGATTGGCCCAGACCTTCCTGAATGCCCGCACCATCGCCTGCACTTCCGGATCCGTGAGCTGGTGCAAGCACATTTCGAAGCCGAGGTAAGTCGTGTCGTGCAGCGCCTCCGCAACGGGGCAGATGCCTTTCGCATAGCTCACGTCGCGGCGGCAGATATCTGACGACCACGGAAAGCCCGACGAGCCGTAGGCGATCTTTTGCTGGTACATGGGCAGCAGATGCACATTTGCGTAACCGGCCGCCAGCCCCACAAGTCCTTCGGCTTCGATCGCCTCGATGATGCGGGCACGCGACACACCGAGTTGCGCCACGTCCAGAAGCATCGGATAGGTGTAATACACGTGCGTGCAGTCAGGCTGGACAACCGGTGTCCGCAGCCCGGCCAAGCCTGCCAGACCCGCGGCCAGTCCTGCGGCGGCATGCTGGCGGCTGGCGACGAAACCCTTGAGCTTCTTGAGCTGCTCGATGCCGATCGCGCACTCGATTTCGCCGAGGCGAAAATTGTAGCCAATCATGTTGCTCAGGTCAGTCACGCCTTTGCCGGCGACGACTGCCTCGGCATGGTTGCGGATCAGTTGTAGTTTTTCGGCGATCGCATCGTCATTCGTGACCAGAATGCCGCCTTCACCGGTATGGATGTGCTTGTGGTAGTTCAGGCTATAACAGCCGACATGCGCCAAGGTGCCCGCCAGCTTGCCCTTGTAAAGGGCGCCAGGCGCTTGCGCGGTGTCCGAGATAACTTTCAACCCATGTTTCGCGGCAATTGCCATCAGCGCATCCATATCGGCCGAGTGGCCAAAGATATCAACCGCCATGATGGCTTTTGTGTAAGGCGTGATGTTGGCTTCTACGGATGCAGGATCGAGGCAGAACGTCACCGGGTCGATATCGGCAAAAACGGGGATCGCATTCCAGTGCAGGATTGCGGTGGCGCTCGCGCACATCGTCCAGGGCGACACGATCACTTCGTCGCCCGGCTCAATACCGACCGCACCGATTGCGGCGATGAGGCCGGAAGTCGCGGAATTGACTGTGATGGCATGCTTCACGTCGAAATACGCGGCGCATTGCTTTTCGAATTCCTGGACCTTGGGGCCGCCGAAAAAATCAGGTTCCCAGCACCCCAGAAACTGCGACAGATTGCCACTCTCCACCACGCGGCGGGCCGCGTCGACCTCTTCCTTGCCGAGCGAGTTGTATCGTTGGAATGGCTGGGTAATTGCCTTGGGCCCGCCGAACAGTGCCAGTTTCTCTGTGCTCATGATGTTCTCTGTTTAATGATGGATTCGATTGCTTCAAGCGTCTTCAAGGCCTGCCGCCCGGTGCACAGCGCGGTGGCTTTGCCGGCCAAGTGATCGCGGATCTGGTCGTAGACGTGCCATTGATAGATCGCCATGCCATTGGCAATCTCCTCCCGTTCGCTACCCAGGATTTTATAGCCCTTGAAGCTTGGGTCGGAATACACTGCCTGCCACTCGATCAACTCGCCGCCCCGCTCATACCTCAGGCGCCCGGAATGGCTCAACAATTCCACGCCGTAATAGGAAAAGGCTTCCTCCCAAGCCGCGCGAAAAACCACGGCACCGCACTCGAACCGGACTTCTACATCGGGCTCAGGATCGTGGTCATCCCAAAGGCGGCCAGAATCTATGACTGTGGTGCTTTTTATATCGCCCAGCCAGAATTCGAGCAGATTGAGAAAATGTGAGCCGTTGTTCAGTATTCCTTTCGAATACCAGGCATTTCCCTTGACCGGCGTGCTGATCTCACCGCTTTCGATCCGCCGCTTGATCTCGATCACGCCAGGGTCGGTCCTGCGAATGTAGTTCACGAAAAGGTCGATTCCGGCGTCTTCGCAAATCCGCACCATGGCCCGGGCCTCCTCCAATTGGTACGCCAGGGGTTTCTCACACACTATCAATTTGGGCCGGCAGGTCTTGACGACTTCGGCGAGGATGGCGCAATGCGATGCGGAGGACGTCGCGATCACCACCACATCCGGTTGTAGCTGCCGCATTGCGGATTCGACAGAATCAAAAACAGGCAAGGCGTAGTGTTGCTCAAAGCGGGCGCGCTGATCGGGCAAAACATCCACCCCTCCCACGAGCTGAAATGCGGGATGCGCAACAATCGCGCGGGCATGCGTGTAAAC
>NZ_JBFUBY010000131.1:0-11011 GCF_056405515.1 Polaromonas sp. P1_G2 | reverse complement strand
GTCCACGCATCATTCGGTTTCCTCATTCCTCACGGCTCCTTCCAAATTCCCAAGGTGACCTCCATGACCGACTACCGGAGAACGCGGCGAACACTCCTCAAACTGGGGGCCGCCGCGATGGCATCCTCGCCCCTGCTGGCACGCGCCGCATGGCCCGACCGGCCCGTACGCCTGATCGTTCCCTCCGCCGCGGGCGGTTCGCCCGACAACATCTGCCGCATCCTGACCGGCGAGTTGGTGAAGGCCCTGGGCCAGCCTTTTGTGATCGACAACAAGCCCGGCGCCAGCGGCAATATCGGCATGCAGGAGATCGTGCGCGCTGCGCCGGACGGGTACACGCTGGGATACGGCAATGTGGGCACGCTGGCGATCAACAAATCGCTGTTCTCCAAGCTGCCCTACGACCCGGACAAACAGCTGGTTCCCGTGGCGCTGCTCGGCTATGTGCAGAACGCGCTCGTCGTCAGGAATGACCTGGGCGTCAAGAACGTGGCCGAGCTGATCGCGCTGGCCAAATCCAGGCCCGGCAAACTCAGCATGGCGTCTCCGGGCAACGGCACCACCGGCCACCTGGGCGGCGAACTGTTCAAGAGCATGACCGGCACCTTCATGACCCACGTGCCTTACCGTGGCAGCCCGCAGGCCATCCAGGACCTGATGGGCGGCCAGGTCGACCTGATGTTCGACAACCTGTCGTCCATCGCGCCGCACATCAAGAACGGGCGCATCAAGGCGCTCGGTGTTTCCGGCCGGGCGCGCAGCCCGCTGTTTCCCGAGGTGCCGACCATAGGGGAGTTCGTCAAGGGTTATGAAACGACGGCATGGGGCGGCATTGTCGCGCCGGCCGGCACGCCGCGCGAGGTGGTGCTGCGGCTCAACGGGGAAATCAACAAGGTGCTGGGCAGCGCCGCGGTCAATGAGCGCTATGCCGCCATTTCCTTTGAGACAACCATAGGCTCGCCCGACCGGCTGTTTGATCGCGCCCTGCGCGAGACGCGGATGTGGACGGAGGTCGTCAAGCGCGCCGGCGTCCAGGTGGATTGAACGCCTTATGTTCGATTCCATCATTGAAGGCGGCGAACTCATTGACGGGACGGGCGCCCCACGGGTGCGCGCCGACCTCGGCATGTCCCAGGGAAAAATTCTCGCGATCGGCGACCTGTCGGCCGCCCCGGCGCGCGAACGGGTCAGCGCGCACGGTCGGATTGTCGCGCCGGGTTTTATCGACGTGCACACCCACGACGACCGCTTGCTGCTCTTGCCCACCACGGGCGCGCACCCGAAGTTGTCGCAGGGCGTGACGACCGTGGTGTCGGGCAACTGCGGCGTCAGCCTGGCCCCCTTGCAGACACGCCATCCGCCGCCGCCGCTGGACATCCTCGGAACGGACGGCTGGATTTACCCGAGCTTCGCCGCCTACCTGGATGCGCTTGACGAGTCTCCGCTGGCCGTCAACGTTGCCTGCCTCGTGGGCCACTCCACGCTGCGGGTCAAGCACATGGTCGACCTTGACCGGCCCGCCACCCTTGCGGAATCGGCGGGCATGGCGGCGGAACTCGCAGGCGCGCTGGCCGCGGGCGCCATCGGCCTGTCAACGGGTTTGTACTATCCGCCCGCGAAAGCGGCCACGGCCGAAGAGGTGATTGCCGTGGGCGCGCAACTCAAAGCCGCCGGCGGCATGGTGGCGATGCACATCCGCGATGAAGGCGATGCCATCGACGAGGCGCTGCGCGAGGCCCTGCACATAGGCCGCGAGCTGGGCGTGGGCACCGTCATTTCCCACCACAAGCTGGTCGGCACGGCCAACCACGGCCGCTCGGTGCAGACCCTGGCGATGCTGGAGCAGGCGGCGCGAGGGCAATCGGTCTGCTTTGACTGTTATCCCTACAACGCGTCGTCCACCATGCTGCTGCCGTCCCGCGTGAAGCAGTCGAGCGACGTGCTGGTGACCTGGTCCCAGCCCGAGCCCGGCGTTGCGGGCCGTTCCCTGAAAGAACTCGCGCGCGAGAGAAACCAGACCGAGGAAGAGGTGGCGCGGGCCTTGCAGCCGGCAGGGGCCATCTACTTCGCCATGAGCGAGGAGGACGTCAGCCGCATCCTGAGCCATCCCATGGCCATGGTCGGCTCGGACGGCCTGGCGCATGACGTACGTCCGCATCCGCGTTTGTGGGGAACTTTCCCGCGCGTGCTGGGGCATTACGTGCGCGAGAGAAAGCTGTTTTCGCTCGAGACCGCCATCTACAAAATGACGGGGCTCAGCGCAAGGCGCTTCGGCCTCGCCGGCCGGGGAATCCTGGCGGCCGGAAACCACGCGGACATCGTCATCTTTGATGAGCACCGCGTCGCCGCCAATGCCAGCTACGAGCAGCCCACCGAAGCCAGCTCGGGAATCGATGCGGTTTTTGTCAACGGCCAGCTCGCCTGCCGGGACGGCCTCAGCGTCCGGGTGGATGCCGGCCGGGTGCTGCGCAGGCGGGGCGCGTTTTCATGAGCTTGCCTGGAGGAGAGCCCGGATGACCGCCGCAGCGCTACACCAGCGGAAGCCGTATCCATAAACGCGCACCCGTGGGCGCCAGGGCTTCATAACCCGACTGGCCGCCATGCCGCTCGGCCACGCTGTGCACGAAGTAGAGGCCCAGGCCGGTGCCGTGCGCCGTCTGCTGCGCCGCTTTCTGCGTGCTGAAGCGTTCGAACAGGTGGGGCAGCATTTCCGCGCTGACGCCGGGCCCCTGGTCGGCCACCGACAGTTCGGCTTTTCCGTCTTGCAGGGCCAGCGTCAAAGTGACGCTGCCGCCCGCGGGCGAGAAGCGCAGGGCGTTGTGCAGCAGGTTGTCGAGCGCGCGCTCGAGCAGGTGGAAGTCGCCGCGTATCCACACCGGTTCATCGGGGATGTGGCGCAGCAGGCGCACGGATTTGCCCTGGGCCGATTCGTAGACCGCGTCGGTGGCCYGGTGCGCGACGCTGCCGAGGTCGATTTCGCGCAGGTCCTTCTGCTCCAGGCTTTGCACGCGGGCAATCGACAGAAAGGATTGCGCCAGCTTGTGCGCGCGGCGCAGTTGCTGGAAAAGCCGGTGCTGGTGCGTCTCGTCCAGCGTTCCGCCGCCCAGCTGCTGCACGGCGGCGGCCAGGGGCACGCGGATGTCGTGCGACAGGAAGGCCAGGGTCTCCTCGCGCTCCTTGTGCAGGTCGTGAAAGCGCTGCTGCACCTGCTTGACGTGGTCGATGCGCTGCTCGAACCTGAGCCGGTGGAACGGGCTGTCCGCCGCCGCGCCGGTCAATTGATGAAGCTGCCAGTCCAGGTAGCGCCTGGCCGTTTCAAGGCGGCGCCAGCTCCACAAAGGGTAGGCCGCGATCGCGCCGACCAGGGCGCCCGAGGGCGCAAACCAGCGCCCGGACACCAGGGGCAGCGCCACGCTGAGCGCCACCAGCGCCGCAAACCATGCCGTGTTGACCAGCAGGCCCGGCAGCGGCATGAAGCGCAGCGCCCACAGCAGCGGCACCAGCGCCAGCGCGGCGCCCAGCGCCAGCGTCCAGGCCCTTCCCAGCGGCACGATAAAACGGTCGTCGCGCAGATTCAGCAGCACATTGGCCAGCACTTCCACGCCGGGCATGGCGGCGCCGTTGGTGGTGACCGGCGTTGAGAGGATGTCGCCCATGCCGGCCGCCGTCGCGCCTACGAAGACGATCTTGCCGCGCAGTGCCTCGGCGGGCGCGCCGGGGCGCATGAGTTCCACCGCCGAGACGGTGGGAATCGTGCCCGGCGGGCCGGCAAACCGTAACAGCCGGGGCTCGCGGCGCACCAGCGTGGGCGCCTGGTCGGTGACGAGCCGTGCCGTGTCCCCGGGCGGCAGGTAAGGGGTGGCGTCCGGGGGTTGCCAGCCGGTGATTTGCAGCGCGCTCTGTGCCAGCAGGGGCCAGCCGGCGGTGCCCACGCCTTCCCACAGGTCGACGCCGCGCGCCACGCCGTCGTCGTCCAGGCGCACGCTCACGCGGCCCAGGCCGGCCGCGGACCGGGCCAGCAGCGGGATGGGCGGCGACTCCAGCAACTGGCCGTCCAGGCGGGCGCTTTCCATCACGACGGGCAGCGACACGTTGCCGCAGGCGCGCATGGCCTTGGCCAGGGCCTGGTTGCCGGCGGGGTCGTCGCCGACCTCGTTGAAGGCGATGTCCATCGCCACGGCTTTCGGCGAAGCCCGGCATATCTGTTGCAGCAATTCGGCGTGCACACGGCGCGGCCAGGGCCAGCGGCCCAGTTCCTGCAGGCTGGCCTGGTCGATCGCCACGATCACCACGCCGGTCGGGGCGGGCTGCGCGCCCAGCCGCTGCGACAGGTCAAAGACAAAATGGTCGATGCGCGCCAGCCAGCCGCTGGCGCTGACCCCCAGTGCCAGCGCGGCCAGCACCAGGCCCATGCCCAGGAGTTCGCGCAGGCTGTGCGCGCTGCGGGGCGGCGGAGTGTCTCGCATGCCGGCCTACAGCAGCAACAGCGGCAAGCCCAGCATCCATAGATAGGGATGGCGCGAGGGCACGTCTATCTTCTGCAGCATGGGCGGCCCGGCGGTGCCGTCCTGGTTGTCGACCAGGCGGACGCCGAGGAAATGCGCACCGCCCGAGGGGCGGGGCAGGCGGACAGTGCCGTCGAAGGAGTCCTGTTGCTGGTCTTCGGGCGCCATGCCGGGCGTGGCCGACACCGAGACCCGGTAGTGATGGTCCGGCGGCGGTGCGGGCAGGTCCAGCAGCAGCGCGTCGGTCTCGTAGCGCAGGGCGGCCTGGCCCAGGTCGGGCATCCCCGGCGCGGGTTTGTAGCTGAAGGACGACGCGGGAGACCACGGTCCTTGTTCACCCTGCGCCGTGATGCTGGCCACACGCCAGTGCAGCTTGCCCTCGGGGAGGTCGTCCGCGGGCAGCCACTCGGTCTGTGCCACGGGCTGGTCCAGCAGGGCTTGCGCGAAATCTTCAGACTTGGAGGCTTGCACCCGGTAGCGCGCGGCGTCCACCGCGCTGGTCCAGCGCAGCACCGGGCGCGGCGAGCGCATGGTGGCGGCGCGGCCCGGCGCCTGCAGGGCGGGGGCGAAGGGGCGGGCGGCCACGGTGAAGGTGTGCCGCGCTTCCAGGCCTTGCAGGCCCAGCGCATCCAGGGCGCGCACGCGCAGGATATAGCGGCCGTTGGGCAGGTCGGCAAAACTCAGGACGCCGGAGGGTGAAGTCCTTTCCGCGAGGATGGCGTCAAAGCTGCTGTCCTGGGAAACCTGGCCCCACAAGACGGCGCCTTGTTCGCCGCGCGCGGGAGGCAATGAAAAGCGTAGGGGCAGTTGTTCCAGGCGCGGCGGCAGCGCCGACACGTCGGGCGCGCGGGGCAGGGCGCGGGGCGGCAAGGGCGCTTCGCCCGGGCGCGCAAGCGTGCCGAAGCCGGGTCCCACCACCACGGTTTTCCCGGTGGCGTCCACACCGACGGACCCTTCCAGGGTTTCCTCGCGCGTCTGGCCGGCTTCCACGCCGACGCGGAACACCGTGCCGCGCACCACCGCCTGGGCGCTGGGCGTCAGCACGCGCAAATTCTGCTGCGTGCGCCTCCCTGGGTTGTCGGTGATTTCCGTCTGGCCTTGCAGCAGGCGGACCCGCGTGTCGGCCATCAGGCCGTTGGCATACAGGCTGAGGGTGTCCAGCACCAGCGTCGAGCCTGGGTGCACGCGCAGCTGCGTGCCGTTGGCCAGCTCCAGCGTGGCGCTGGCCAGGGCCTCGGTCTGGAGCTCGGCGCCCACCGGCAGGACCTGTCCCGTGGACGCGGCTTTCCACGCCCCCTCGGGCTCGCGCCAGCGCACGCTGCCGTGCACTGTTTTTAACGTGGCCTGGCCGGGGCTGCTGCGCAGCATGGAGGCGGGAATGCGCAGCACCGTGCCGGGCGGAATGCGATGCGGGTCGGCGATCCGGTTGAGCCGCTGCACCACATCCCAGCGCTGCGGGTCCACCAGGTGGCGCTGGCCCAGGCTGATCAGCGTGTCCCCGGGGCGCACGCTGTAAAGCCAGACCGGCGCGCTGGAGGCCTTGTCGGGCACGCCGGCGGCGGGCAAAGGCTGGGCCGGCGCAAAGGCGGCGATGCCGAGCGACAGAAGCCCGCCGGCGGCAATTTTTTTGTACATGGGAAGGCTTCCGGAACATGCCGGCCCGGCAGGGCGGCGGCCTGGCTCGAACTTGCGGGAGGAGGGCGAGTGGACCTCAGTCATGCAGCCACTCGAGACGGTAGCCCTGGCCGTAGACCGACACCAGGCGCCAGCCCGATTCGGGCGACAGCTTGAGCTTTCTGCGCAGGGCGCTGGCCTGCACGTCGACCTTGCGCGACTCCACGTCGGTGTTGTGCCCCCAGACCGTCAGCAGCAGGTGGGAGCGCGTCAGCAGGCGCCCCACGTTTTGCAGCAGGTGCAGGGCGAAATCGGTTTCCAGGTCGGTCAGTTCCACGCGCCGGCCTTCCAGAAAACATTGCCGGGTGCTGAAGTCCACTTCCAGTTGCCCCCAGGCGCGGCGCCGTGTTTCCTGTTTCAGGCCGGAGCGATGCAGCACGACGTTGAGCCGCGCCAGCAGGATGGGCCGGGAAACCGGTTTGACCAGGTAGTCGACCGCGCCGGCCGACAGCATCTGCACCACGTCGTCCTCGCTGTCGCGCGCCGTCAGAAAAATCACCGGTGGGCAGGCGTCTTTGAGTTGCAAGCGCAGCCTTGCCAGCACCTCGGGCCCTGACATGTCCGGCACCAGCCAGTCCAGCAGGCAGGCCGCGTACYGCCCTCTTTCCACGGCCCGCGCGCAGTCGGCGCCGCGGCTGAACAGGTCCACCGCCAAGCCTGCTTCCCTGATCCATCCACAGATTGCTTCGGCGGTTTCAGGCTCGTCTTCCAGGTAGGCGATTCGGGGCGCGGAAGTGTGAGGCATACGAATTCAGGTGCCGGGGACTAAGCCGGATCATTACTTTCAGTTACATATTTTGGGGTCTAAGGACTTACCGAGTTTAGTGGTCTGACAACTGTCTGCCCACCCCTATTCGCCTCGAGTGTTGGTAATTAGTAAGTGTAAACAAGGATTTACCCTCTGTTTGTGACAGGCCTCCTATCATCCGCCGCGCTAGTACCTTTTACCTCCTGTCACAACTATGCTCGAACTATTCCGACGCTGCGCGAAACACCTGGGCAAGCTGCCGACCCCGGCCTCCTGGATCCGTCCGGGGTCCGTTTTGCTTGGTTTGGGGCTGCTGCCGGCGGCCGCTTTTGCCCTGACCGCCTCGGTCACGGCCGTGATTCCGGCACAGGGTATTTACCCGGGTGAAACCGCGATATTGCGCATCGCACTGTCGAACAGCGACCCGGTTGCGGCGACCAACGTGGCCTTCAGCAACAGCCTGCCCGGCCTCTTGCCCAACGGCCTCAAGGTGGCCGGCGCGGTCACCAACGGTTGCGGCGGCGCGTTCACGGCGGCATTCGGAACGCAGGCGCTGGACTTGACGGGCGGCAGCATTCCGGCCGCCGCCGGCGGAATCGACGGGCAATGCGTGATCGACATCCCGGTCACCGCGGGGACCTCGACCGGCAACGCCACCTCCTATGCCTACCAGATCCTCAACGGCGCGGTGACCAGCAGCGCCGGCAGCAACAGCGGGGACGTCTCGCAGACCTTCAACGTGCGCGCGCTCCAGCAGCCGCAGATTTCCAAGGGCTTCGGCAGTTCCACCGTGGTGCTCGGAGGCGCGGCAACCAACCTGACCATCACGCTGACCAACCCGAACCCGGTGGCGATTGAAGGCTTCAGCATCACCGACAACTTTCCGCAGCTCGGCGGCAGCGCCATCATCAAGGTCGCGGCTGCGCCCGGCGCCAGCGCCAGCTGCACCAGTGGGCCCGCGCCCGCGTTCAACCCGGCGCCGGCGGCCGGCGCCACCAGCGTGACGGGCACGGGCGACATTCCCGCCAACGGCAGCTGCACGTTCGTGGTCGCGGTGGAAGCGTCGCAGACCAACGGCCAGTACACCACCAACGCCCAGAGCAACCTGATCAACCGCAGCAGCGACTTCAGCAACGCGCTGGGTATTCCCGCGCAGGCCAATGCGCAAGCCAACATCACCGTCCGGTCGCCGCTCAGCGTGGCCAAGGCGTTTTCTGGCACCTCGCTGTCCAGCGGTTCCGCCGGCAGCCTCACCATCACCTTGACCAACAGCGGCAACACGCCGCTCAACGTCACCACCTTCGACGACAGCCCGATCGACGGGCTGGGCGGCGTCAACCCGGCGACCGGCCTGAACGTCACCTCGGCGTCCACCACTTGCGCCGGCGGCGTGGTCACCGCCATCAACAGCAACAAGGGCGTCAGGCTGACCGGCGGCACCATTCCTTCCTCGAACAGCAGCTGCACGGTCACCGTCAACTACACCGGTTTTGTCCAGGCCTCGGGCGTTCCGGTGACTTACACCAACAACATCCCGCAAGGCGCGGTCGACGTCGGCAACGCGGCCATCAAGAGCCAGAGCGCCTCGGCCACCATCCTGGTGGCGGACGACCTGCGCGTGCTCAAGTCGGCGCTGCCGGCCAGCCCCGTCGCGCCCGGCAACCCGGTCCAGTACCAGCTCACGGTGCAGAACTACGGCGCCGGCGCGATCAGCAACCTGACGGTGACCGACAACTTCAGCAACGGCCAGACCTTTCTGACCGGCACGATAGGCGGCATCAACTACACGCCGACCGTGAGCGCCGGCTGCGGCAACGTCAATTCCGCGAGCGCCCTCGGCAGCGCCACGGCGGTGTTCACGGTGGACACCGTGCCGGCCCGCGCCAGCCCCAGCGTGCCCGGCGCCTGCGTCATCACGATGTGGGCCATGGCCTCCAGCACGGCGGTGGCTTCGTCGGGCAACACCATTGCGCCCGGCGGCGTCTGCTACAACGCCGGCGCCACCTGCAACGGCGGCGCTTCCAACTCGACCAGCGTCGTGACCAACGCCGCCGTACTGGCGGCCAGCAAGGCATTCGCGCAGTCCTCCCCCGGCGTCAGCACCTTTGCCGAAGGCACCATCGTCCGCATGACCATCACGCTGACGAACAAGTCGGCGAACCCGCTGACCAACGTCTCGATCTCCGATACGCTGCAGCTGGCCAACAGCGGGGGCGGGCAGTTGCGCATCGCCAACCCGGCGAATGCGGCCAGCACCTGCGGCAGCCCCACCATCACCGCGGTCGCCGGTTCCACCTCGGTGGGCCTGAACGGCGGCACCGTGCCCGCGCGCGCCGGCAACGGCCTCGGCGCCGACGGCAGCTGCGTGCTGCAGGTCGACGTCGTCGGCCCGGCCGGCGTCTACCCGAACACCGCCACCGTGGGTGGCACGCAGACCTTCGGCAACGGCAGCACGCAGGCGCTGGTCCCCGTGACCACCAATACCGCGACGCTGACCTACACCTCGGCGCTGAGCGCGGCCAAGAGCTTCAACCCGGCCAACGTGTCCTCGGGCGGCAAGTCCACCGTCACGGTGCAACTGCTGAACTCCAGCGCGCTGGCCCTGACCAACGTGAGCGTGACCGACCCCTTGCCCGCGGGCATGGTGCTGGCCAATCCGCCGAACGGGCAGACCACCTGTGCCGGCCCCACGGCCATCACCGGCGCCGCCGGCGCCGGCAGCATTTCTTTGACGGGCGCCAGCATCGCGGGCAGCGGCAATTGCGCCTTCCTGTTCGACGTGGTCGCCACCGGCGCGGCCAACTGGGTCAACACCATCCCGCCCGATTCCATCCTGGCCGACGGCGGCGTGCGCAACGTCGCACCGGTCAGCGGCACTCTGCTGTTCACCCCGCCCACCGGCATCGCGATCAGCAAGGCCACGTCCATCAGCTCGCTGACCTTTCCGGGTGAGCCCAGCCGCCTGACCATCAACATCGCCAACGGCACGCAGGCGGTCACCAACCTGCGCTTTACCGACTACTTCACGGTAGGCGGCACGGCGGCGGCGGCCAACAACGGCTGGGTGCTGACGCCCAATCCCGCTCCCACCACGACCTGCCCCGGCGGTGTGGTGACCGCGGTGGCCAACGCACGCTCGGTCAGCCTGGACGGTGTCGCACTCGCGGCCAACGCCAGTTGCCAGCTCAGCGTCAACGTGACCTCTACCGTGACCGGCGGCAACACCAACACCATTCCGGCCGGCGCCATCGTGACGGACCAGAACCTCAGCAACGCCAACCCGGCGACCACCAGCCTGGCCATCAGCACCAACATCGGCCTGGTCAAGCAGTTCACGCCGAATGTGGTCAAGCCCGGCGCGCGCTCGCGCCTGCGCATCACCTTCTACAACCCGCTCTCGCAGCCCGTCAGCAACCTTGCCGTCACCGACACCCTGCCGGCCGGCGTGACCGTGCCCAGCGGCGCCAACCCGACAACGACCTGCCAGGGCGCGACGGTGACTTCGACGGTCAACAGCGTGCAGGTTTCCGGCGGCACCATCCCCGCCGCGGCCGGCAACGTGCCGGCGACCTGCCAGGCTGAAATCGACGTGCTCGTCGCGGCCCAGGGCGATTACGTCAACACCATTCCCGTCAACGCGCTAACCGCCAGCGCCGGCGGCAACCCGCTGTCCAACACCCAGCCCACCAGCGACACGCTGCGCGCCAAATCACCGGTCGTGGTGCACAAGGCCTTCAGCGCCCGCACGCTGGACGCGGGCAACCCGGCCGGCTTCACCACCGGTTCCGACAGCAAGGCGCCTGGCGCGCCGGCCGTGCTGACCTTGCGCTTTGACAACCCGAACAACACCGCCCTGACCGGCCTGACCCTGACCGACGCCTTGCCCGCGGGCCTGGTGGTCGCGCCCACCCCTGCGGCCGCCACCACCTGCGCCGGCGGCAGCGTTGTCGCGGCAGCGTCGGCGACCAGCGTGCGCCTGACCGGTGCGACGCTCGCGGCCGCCGGTTCGTGCACCGTCACGGTCAACGTGCTGAGCAACATCTCGGGCGTCTACACCAACACGGTTCCCACCGCCAGCATCACC
>NZ_JBFUBY010000130.1:0-41546 GCF_056405515.1 Polaromonas sp. P1_G2 | reverse complement strand
ATTACAGCCTGACCTGGATCACCCGCTCCTCGCGCTTCTTCCAGATGGAGACCACCAAGCTCACGCTGGAAATGTTCTCGCCGGACTACATCGACTACTTCTACAACCTCGACGACGGCAAGAAGGAGCGCATCGTGCGCGCGCAGGACAGCCTTTACAAGGGCGTCAACGCCAGCCTGATCAACCAGATCTACGACCTGCTCGACGACAGGCGAAAGCAGGGGCCTCTGCGCACCCACCTGATCACCAACTGCGAACTGCAGGGCTGCCGCTATGACGCCGCGGACGGCTGCTACGAGATCGAGTTCCGCCAGCTCGACAACGAGGCGCGCTACGCGCACCGCAGCGAGGGCCTGGTCTTCGCCACCGGCTACCGCGAGAACATCCCGGCCTTTGTCGACGGCATACGTCACCGCCTGCGCTGGGACGAGCAGGGCCGCTACCGGCTGGCGCGCAACTACGCCGCCGACTTCAACGGCAATGAGATTTTTGTGCAGAACGCCGGCCAGCACACCCACGGCATGACCAACCAGGACCTGGGCATGAGCTGCTACCGCAACTCCTACATCCTGCGCGAGCTCACCGGTGTCGAGCACTACAAGATAGAGCGGCGCGTCGCGATCCAGGATTTCACCATCCCGTCCACCGCGGACTTCGTCCTGCTCTGAGGCTGGAGGCGCACGGCATGAACCTCAGATTCCACATCATCACCATGACGGTGCTCGCCGTCATCAGCGACGCCATCCTGATTCCCTTCTACCCGCAGTTCTTCAGCGCGCGTTACGGCATCGACAGCCCCGTGCACGTGGGCGCCTACGTGGCGGCGATCTCCATCGCCGTGATGTGCACGCTGCCCTTCTGGGCGCGCGTGGCACGCCGCGTCGAGCCGCTGCATCTGCTGGTCTACACCCAGTTCGCCGCCGGCACCTTCAGCCTGCTGAGCGACTGGGCGCCCACCGTCGAGGCCTACTGGGTGCTGTCCATGCTGATGTTCATGTGCAAGAGCAGCTACCTGCTGATGTACCCCTACATGATGCGCCTGACCCCCAAGGAAGAGCACGCCGCCACCATCGGCATCCTCTCGGTGGTGGTGCACTTCGGCGCCATCTTCGGGGCGGTGGTGGGCGGCTTTGTGCTGCAGACCTGGGGGCCGCGCGCCAGCATTTTTGCCATGGCCGCCGGCGACTATTTCCAGATGGCCGTCTGCTTCTACCTGATACGCAGCGGAAAAATCATCCGCGTCAACACCGGCGAGCAGGCGCTGGCCGAAGCCACCGAAGCGAAGCGCGTCGGCCTGCTGGCTCGCCTGCCCATCCTGAAGCTGGCGCTGGTGATGCTGATATTCGACTTCAGCGCCTACCTGATCCGCCCCTTCTTCGCCCTCTACTGGCAGAAGATCACCGGCAACGACAGCGAGCTGCTGTCCGGCATGGCCTTCGCCATCCCCGGTGTGGTGGCCATCGTGGCGCTGCGCCTGCACGCCTGGATACGCGCGCGCGGCGGCCATCTGCCCGACCACACGCTGGGCAACCTGCTGCTGGGCGCCGTGGGCCTGTTGTTGCATGCCGCGCCCGATCCGCTGCTGGTGGTGCTGGGCCGCGTGCTCTACGGCTGGGCCTTCTTCCAGATCATCGTCAAGCTCGAAGTCAACCTGTTCCGCCTGTCCACACCCCAGCGCTACGCGCAGGACTACAGCATCACCAACTTCTTCCAGAACATGGGCGTGCTGCTGTCCTCCTTCGCGGCCGGCGCCATCGTCAATCGCTACGGGCTGCACCTGCCCTTTCTGCTGGCGGCCGGCGGTTTTGTGCTGACCGCGCTGCTGGACCGCCTGATCCTCAAGGTGCCCAGCGCCGGGCACCTGGATGAAACCGGCAATGCCGCCACTCTGAAGGAGCCCGCCCATGCCAATTGATACTGACACCCTCCACCGCCGCGCCGATGCCGAACTCAGGCCTTACCGCGACGAAGCCGGCTTTGTGTTCCGCCCATTGCGCATACCCGCCGACATCTCCACGCTGCACCGCTGGTTCACGCAGGAGCGCGCCGCCTTCTGGCTGATGCAGGACAAGAGCGAGGCCGAAGTCCGCGAGGCCTACCAGTGCATGCTGGATTCGGGCACTGCCACGCCTTACATAGGCTGGCACGAAGGCCGGCCCGCCTTCCTCGCCGAATGCTACGACCCCGCACAGGACCGCATCAAGGCCTTCTACGAGGTGCGGCCCGGCGACCTCGGCATGCACATTTTTATAGCGCCGCCCGAGCGGCGCATCGCCGGCTATTCGCGCAGCGTGTTCCATGCGCTGATGCGCTTCATGTTCGAACACCTGGGCGCGCAGCGCATCGTCGTCGAGCCCGACGCCAGCAATCACAAGGTCCATGCCTTGAACCGGTCGGCGGGCTTCGCCTACGACCGTGATGTGGTCTTCCCCGAGAAGATCGCCAGCCTCGCCTTTTGCACACGGCGGGATTTTGAACAGGCTACGGCCGCCACCTTAGAGGAAGTCCATTCATGAACGTCACCATCGCCCACCAGATCGCGCACGACCCGGCCCGCTTCGCCGCCCACCTGACACCCGAGGCCTGGGCCCAGGCCAACCGCCTGCTGCTGCGCAAGGCCATTGCCGAATACGCCCACGAGCTCATCGTCGAGCCCGAGCAGCTGCGCCCACGCGACGGCGGCTTCGCGCTGTACCAGCTGTTCTCGGACGACGGCGCCGCCTGCTACCAGTTCGAGGCACAGCGCCTGGCGCTGCGCCACTGGTTTATCAAACCGGAATCCATCCACAAATACGTTAAAGGCGCCGAGCAGCCGCTGGACGCGCTGCAGTTCATCATCGAATGCCGCCAGCGCTTGGGGCTTCGCGAGGAGCTGCTGCCCATCTACCTCGACGAGATCAGCAGCACGCTCTTCGGCAGCGCCTACAAGCGCATGAAAGCCGACGCGCCCAGCAGCGCCCAGCTGGCCGACGCCACCGACTTCCAGTCGATTGAAGTCGCCATGACCGAAGGCCATCCGGGGTTTGTTGCCAACAACGGGCGCCTGGGCTTCACCGCGGCCGACTACCAGGCCTACGCACCCGAGGCCGGCTCAGAGATCCGCGTGATCTGGCTGGCCGTGCACAAGGACCATGCGGCTTTTTCCAGCATCTCCACGCTCAGCTACGAACAGCTGCTGGCCGAAGAACTCGGGCAGGAGACTGTCGACGGCTTTACCCGCGAAGTGGCCGCGCTGGGCGTGGACCCGGCCGACTACAACTTCATGCCGGCCCATCCCTGGCAGTGGTTCAACAAGCTGTCGATCGCCTTCGCCGGCTATGTGGCCCAGCGCAAGATCATCTGCCTGGCCTACGGCCGCGACAACTACATCGCCCAGCAGTCGATACGCACCTTCTTCAACACCAGCGACCGCAGCAAGCGCTACGTCAAGACTTCGCTRTCCATCCTCAACATGGGCTTTATGCGCGGCCTGTCGCCTTATTACATGTCGGGCACGCCAGCCATCAACGAATTCATCAAGAAGCTGGTGTCCGGCGACGCCTTCCTGCGCGCCAACGGCTTCACCATCCTGCAGGAGGTCGCGTCCATAGGCTTTCGCAACCACTACTACGAGGCCGCGATACCGGCCGACACGCCTTACAAAAAGATGTTCTCGGCGCTCTGGCGCGAAAGCCCGCTGCCCCTGCTCAAGCCCGGCGAGCGCCTGATGACCATGGCCGCGCTGCTGCACGTCGACAAGGACGGCCACGCGCTGCTGCCCGAGTTGATCCGCCGCTCCGGCCTGGGCACCCAAGCCTGGCTGCAGAGTTACCTGAAGGCCTACCTGACGCCGCTGCTGCACTGTTTCTATAAACACGACCTGAGCTTCATGCCGCACGGCGAGAACCTGATCCTGGTGCTCGACAAGCACGTGCCCGTGCGCGCCATCATGAAGGACATCGCCGAAGAGTGCGCCATCCTCAACATCGAGGCCAAGGCGCTGCTGCCAGTGCGCGTGGACCGCCTGGCGGTCGACGTGCCCGACCACTTCAAGCTGCTCGGCATCTTCATCGACGTGTTTGACGGCGTGCTGCGCCACATCAACCAGGTCCTCGTCGAAAACACCTGCTGCACCGAGGACGACTTCTGGCGCGCCGTGGCCGACTGCGTCTCTGACTACCAGGATGCCCATCCCGAGATGGCCGCGAAGTTCGCGCACTACGACATGTTTGTGCCCGAGTTCCTGCATTCCTGCCTGAACCGCCTGCAGCTCGGAAACAACGTGCAGATGGTCAACCTGGCCGATCCGGCATCCAGCCTCAAGATGGCCGGCAACCTGGTGAACCCGATTGCCGGCATGCGCCGCCGCGCCGCCAGGCGGCCCGCGGCGGAAACTGCGGTGGAAAGCGTCGCATGAGCTTTGACATGCGGTCAGGGGATTCGGTGCACGACGGTGCGCCGATGCC
Source organism: Polaromonas sp. P1_G2 (assembly GCF_056405515.1). Lineage (NCBI taxonomy): Bacteria > Pseudomonadati > Pseudomonadota > Betaproteobacteria > Burkholderiales > Comamonadaceae > Polaromonas > Polaromonas sp. P1_G2. The sequence goes on along the minus strand of NZ_JBFUBY010000130.1, from coordinate 37,101 downwards.
GGCCTGGGCCTGCGCGCCCGACGCCGACCTTGCCCGCGTGTTGCGGCTGGCCGCCTCCATCGCCCCCGCGCTGCGCGGAGAGCAGGGCGATGCGCCGCTGCCCGGTGCGCTGCGCCACGGCGATGAGATCGCCGCCGGCACAGGCCCCCTGCGGGCGCTGTGCCGCCACTGGGAACAAGCCTATCCCGAAGCCGGCGCGCTTTATGTGGCGCTGCGCTGCTGGGGGCTGGCAATCTGGCAACCGGTCTACCTCTGCGTGATCGCCGCGCACCTGGACACCCACGTCCCGCGGCTCGCCGGCCTGGCGCAGCCCGTGGTGGACGGCTTTCCCAGCGGCTTCCAGTTGCCGTCGCATGCGCCCCTCAAGGCCGCGACCCTGGTTTCACGCCTGCGCCTGACGGCCGGCGAGCTGCGCGGCTTCTGCCAGTCGACGCGCGCGGCGCTGATGCCTATGGTGGCCCTGCATGCCCGCGCCGCCGACCGGCTGCAGGCCGAGTGTGTGCTGGGCGCGCTGCTGCTGGTGCACCGCGGCCGGCCGGGCCTGGCCGATGCCGAGGTCGCCGCGCTAGGGGAGGAGTGGCTGGCGCAACTGGGCATCCCCGGCGGCTGCGGCTTCTTTGCGTACCGGGCCCGCGACGGGACGCCTGCGCTAGCGTTAGACCGCAAGGTGTGCTGCCACTACTTTCGCCGCCATGACGGCGAGAAATGCAGCACCTGTCCCAAGCTCCCGCTCGACAAGCGCATCGCCCGATTGCTGGCCGATCCTTCGTAGTCCGGGCCATTGATTCCGCGATGCGGCCGTGCCTTTGCCAAGGCCGGTGTGCCTCGCCACGCCCTGGAGAGTTCCATGAACGACATCGCACGCCTGGTGCATCTCATGCCGGCGGACCCGCAACTGCCCGTCAGCGCTTATTTCGACGAAGCCCTGTTCGCGCGTGAACAGGCCTTGATCTTCAACCAGTCCGCCCGCTACCTCGGCCATGAAAAAGCCGTGCCGCAGGTCGGCGACTGGCACCGGCTCGCGCAGGAAGGGGGAGGGCGCGTGCTGGTGCGCAACCCCCAGGGCGTGGAACTGCTGTCCAATGTCTGCCGGCATCGGCAGGCGCTGATCCTGGGCGGCGAAACCGGCAACGTCAGCGGGCCGGCCAACCCCAAGGGCAACCTGGCGGCCGCCGGCGGGCACATCGTCTGCCCCTTGCACCGCTGGACTTACAACAGCAGCGGCGAGCTGCTGGGCGCGCCGCAGTTCGAACAAAAACCCTGCAAGAACCTGCAGCGCTTTCCCCTGCGCAACTGCCACGGCCTGCTGTTCGAAGGCCCGCGCGACCCGGCGCGCGACATGGCGCCCTTGTTCGAAAGGCCAGAGTTCGATTTTTCGGACTACGTGCTCGACCACGTGGAAGTGCACCCCTGCAACTACAACTGGAAGACCTTCATCGAGGTCTACCTCGAGGACTATCACGTCGCGCCTTTCCACCCCGGCCTGGGCAGCTTCGTGAGCTGCGACGACCTGAGCTGGGACTTTGCCGACTGGTACAGCATGCAGCGCGTCGGTGTGCACGAAGCGCTGAACGCGCCGGGCTCCGACATCTACAGCGCCTGGCACGACCGCCTGCTGCAATACCGCACCGGCACGCCGCCCGATTTCGGCGCGGTCTGGGTCACCTACTTCCCCACCCACATGATCGAGCTCTACCCGCACGTGCTGGTGCTGTCCACGCTCTACCCCAAAGGGCCGCAGGACACGGTCAACGTCGTGGAGTTCTATTACCCCGAAGAGATCGCCGCCTTCGAACGCGAGTTCATTGAAGCGCACCGCGCCGCCTATATGGAAACCGCCAGGGAAGACGACGAGATCGGTGAACGCATGGACGCGGGCCGGCGCGCGCTGCTGGCGCGCGGCACCTCCGACACCGGGCCCTACCAGTCGCCGCTCGAAGACGGCATGCAGCATTTCCACGAGTGGTACCGGCGCACCATGGGTGCTTCCAGCCCGCCTTGAAAGAAAGGCGGGCTTGAAGCCGGGGTGCCACCGGCCCCACAATGCGCCATGCGCAAACATTTCTCCGAAACCACAGGCCCGCAGCGGCTCACCCTGGGCCTGGTGGCGGGATTGATCGTGGCGGCCTTGCCGCTGCCCCTGGGCTGGCAGTTCTGCGGCCTGCTCGGCTGGTGCGCCGGCATCTCCGTTTACCTGGGGCTGGCCTGGTGGCTGTGTGTGCGCTTCGACGCCAAACGCACACGCGAACGCGCACAGGCCCAGGACGAGCCCAGCGTCGTGCTGTTTTTGCTGATGCTGCTGGCCACCATGGCCTGCGTTGCGGCCATCACGCTGATGATGCAGCAGGCCAAAAACCTCTCGGGCATGGAGCGCACGCTGCGCATCGCGCTTTCCGTCGCGGCACTGGCCGCTTCCTGGTTGTTCATGCAGACGATTTATGCGTTTCGCTACGCGCACCGCTATTACCACGAAGAAAAACGCAACGAACCCGACGGCCCCGGCCTGTGTTTCCCCGGCGGGCTGGACCCGGATTACTTCGACTTTCTGTACTACGCCCACGTGGTCGGCATGACCTCGCAGGTCTCCGACGTGCAGGTCACCTCGCGCGAAATGCGCCGGCTCACGCTGGTGCACAGCGTGCTGTCCTTCGGCTTCAACATGCTGATTTTGGCGCTCAGCATCAATGTGGTGGCGGGGGCGTTGCAGTAAATCCGGTTGGGCCGCTGCGAGATGCCCGGCGGCTCATGTGCGGTTGGCCTTTGCCGTGCTGTCCACTGACGGACGCACAATATCATTACCCCATCCAACAATAACGTATAAGAACGCAATAGAGTGTCTTCACACCTTGAATACCGCCCAGATATTGACGGCCTCCGTGCCATAGCCGTCCTCGCTGTTATTGGGTTCCACGCATTTCCTGAGTTCGTGCCGGGCGGATTCGTTGGCGTTGATGTGTTTTTTGTGATTTCCGGTTATTTGATTTCGGGAATCATCCTGAAATCACTTGATGAAAACACGTTCAGCATTTCAGGGTTCTACTCACGCCGTATAAGGCGAATATTCCCTGCTTTAATTATTGTTCTGTTGATTTGCTTGATTGGAGGCTGGTTCCTCCTCTTTGCCGATGAATACAAGCAACTTGGAATGCACACAGCTGCTGGATCGTCCTTCGTTTCAAATTTTGTCCTTTGGAGGGAAGCGGGCTACTTTGATGGAACTGCAAGTTCAAAACCTTTGCTGCATTTATGGTCTCTCGGAATCGAAGAGCAGTTCTATTTACTCTGGCCAGTACTACTCCTGGTGCTGTACCGGGTTCATCCGCGCTCAATACCGTTGGCCATTGCCGGAATCGCGTTGTCGTCTTTCCTTTTAGGTGTCATCACTGTCGACCTGGATCCTGTTAAAGCGTTTTATTCTCCCGCTTCCAGACTATGGGAGCTTCTCTTTGGGAGCGCTTTAGCCGCCAAATCCGACGGGATGGATCGCTTCTTTGGCGCAAGCTCGCGAAACTTCAGATCAGCCTTGGGGCTTGGTTGCATGGCCGTCGCGATTTTTGCTTTTAACAAAGATTTTTTATTTCCCGGCTGGTGGGCATTGTTGCCTGTTGTCGGCGCATTCCTGGTTGTCTCTGCCGGTTCTACGCATGGGCTGAATAGAACATTTTTATCCGCGTCTCCCCTTGTCAAGATTGGTCTTATCAGCTTCCCTCTATATTTATGGCACTGGCCGCTGATTTCCTTTGCACACATTATCGAATCCGGCCAGCCAAGCGCACTTGTTCGGAGTACGGCTGTTGCAGCAAGTTTCCTGCTGGCCTGGCTGACGTATCGGTATATTGAAATCCCAGTTCGTCATAGGCCCAATCCTAAGGTGACGATTTATCTCCTGACGTCGCTGGTAACGGTAGGAGTAATTGGATTTCAGGTTACGAGCCTTGGTGGAATTCCGTCTCGTAGCATTCAAGATGCACAACATTTCAATATAGAGAAAATTGGCAAAGAACGACTTGCTTCAATGCGAGCTGGCCGTTGTCATTTCTATCGACCCGAAGATACCTTTGCGGGGAATATGGCAATCATCGGTGATTGCCTTTCCTTGGACGCTCACCGGAAAAACATATTGGTTATCGGAGACTCACATGCCTTTGATCTAAGGACCAGCCTTAGTCAAGCGTACAAAGAGATCAATTTCCTGCAGGTCACCGGATCGGGCTGCACTCCAATTGAGGCGGTGCATAAGCCGGACCCAAATCGATGTGGCGAACTCATCCGCTACGTCAAATACGATTTCAAAGAGCTCGTGAAACTGGATGGGGTAATTCTGTCTGCGAGATGGTCAAACGACTTCAAAGCACTGACCAGCGATATCGAATATTTCCAGATGCGCGGGATTCCCGTCGTTGTTTTTGGACCAACATTTGAATTTAGCGACGACGTGCCAAAAATCCTCAGCCGCAATAGATCGCACAAACCAAATCTGATGCTTTCATCCTACTTGCTTAAAGATAAATTCAGATTGGATAGTCAAATGGAAAGGTTCTTCAGTGACGTCGGCGTACCCTACATTTCAAAAATAAATAACCTATGCACTGGAGGAGTATGTCCAGCCCTAAGTGAGGGCGAGGAATTGTTGACTTTTGATTACGGCCATTGGAGTGCGGACGGTTCAAAATATTACGGTGAGATATTTCGAGCCAATCACGTGCTGGAAAAATGGCTGTACCCCAAGGAGTAACTGGCGGGATCTTTCTTTCCGTTTCGCACGCGGATCATGAACCTGGCGAGATCGGTGGCAAGTCGTGAGTTGCGGACTTTGAGTCCTGCCGTTTCCGTCAAGACTATCGAATCTCTCCCGCATGGGGCAGAGGCTTCTTTTTCGCCTGATTTCTGCCGTCACTCGCTACGCGTGTGGATTTCCGCGCTTGTTTGATCCGTTTTTCCATCGAACGCTGAGCCATTGGTGAAGCCCCTTTGCACAAAGCAGGACATTCACATTTCGGGGTTGAGATAGGGTCAGGCTGCTGTGAAAAAAGCGGGTCACTTTGACGTGAAACTCAACAAGCAGAGTTTTTCCGCTTCAGGGGCCACGGGGTGCCTCTTCGTAATCGCTGTCGCTGCATTTCTAGGGCTCTGGTTCGTCTATCGCGTGTTCGCAAGTGTTTGCTGGATATGCAAGTAGCATGTGCCCGGCGTTCAGGCCTCAGGTTCCTGGCAAACCACCTCAATGTTGTGCCCGTCCGGACCAATGACAAAAGCCGCATAGTAGTTCGCGTGGTAGTGCGGGCGCAGGCCGGGCGGGCCATTGTCTTTGCCGCCCGCCTTCAGGGCCGCGCGATAGAAAGCTTCGACTTGCCGGCGATTTGCGGCCGCGAACGCCAGGTGAAGATGCGCCGGCTTCTCCCCGGTCTGGAACAGGCATAAAGAAGCCTTGGCCTTTGAGCCACTCAGTTCGACGCCGTACGATGGCGGCCCCTCCGAGGCAACCCCTACACCGAGCGGCTCAAGTGCCTTGAGGAAGAAGGCCTTGCTCGCTGCATAGTCGCTGACGCCGAATTTGACGTGGTCAAACATGGATTCTCCTGGAGCGTATTACAGCTGAAACAGCTGCTTCTTCAGCGCCATCTTTTCCTTCTTGCGCAGGCTCGCTTCAGACTTGCGGTGCGAGCCGGCCTTGCGCTGCGCCGCAGGCGCCACCAAAGGGTTGCGCGGCTTGGGCGCGGTCAGCTTGAGTTTGGTCTTGCGAGCCGACGTCATGCCTTCTGCTGCTGTTCAGCTTTGCGGCCCAGCTTGAGCAAGCCGGTCGACAGCGCGGTGCCAATCACAATCACCACGGCGCAGATCACCATCCAGGCCGTCACATGCTCGCCGAGGAAGAGCACGCCGTAGATCACGGCGAACACCGGCACCAGGAAGGTGACCGACAGCGCACGCGGCGGGCCGGCGTTTTCGATCAGGCGGAAAAACAAAATATAGGCCAGCCCGGTACAGACCACGCCGACAGCCAGCAGCGCCAGCCAGGCGTGCGCGCCCGGCATCTGCGCGGGCCACAGCCAGGCGGCGGGGAGGGCCAGGCCCAGGGTCGCGCCTATCTGGCTGCCGGCGGCGGTCACCAGCGGTGGCATGCCCGTCAGGTAGCGTTTGGTGTAGCTGGCTGAGATGCCGTAGCAGATGCAGGCAAACAGGCAGGCCAGCACGGCCCAGCCGGGCGCCACACCCGAGGCGTCGGGCTTGAAGGTGGCCTTGTCCCAGGCCAGCATGGCGACGCCGGCAAAACCGACGATGAGGCCCAGGATGCGCGAGGCATTGGGTTTGTCCTTGAGCCACAGCCAGGCGATCAGCGCGCCGAACATGGGCACGGTGGCGTTGAGAATCGCCGACAGGCCGGTGGTGATGGATAGCAGCGCGAAGGAAAAGCAGGCAAACGGAATGCCCGAATTGAGGATGCCGATGAGGAAAATTTTCTTCCAGCTTTTCTTCAGCTCGGGCAGCAGGCCGCGCAGCCACACGATGGGCAGCAAGAACAGCGCGGCGATGCCCACGCGCACGGCGGCGGTCGGCAGCGGGCCGAACTCCACCGTGCTGATGCGCATGAAAAGGAATGATGAGCCCCAGATGGCGGCGGGGCGCGGCGATACCGGAAGGACTGGAACTCACAGCATGCTCTCCTGTAGTGCGCCTTCGAGTTTAAGCAAGGCGGTCTTGCGGTGCAGCCCGCCGGCGTAGCCGGTGAGCGAACCGTCGGAGCCCAGCACGCGGTGGCAGGGCACGATGACGCTGACCGGGTTGCGCCCGACGGCCGCGCCGACGGCGCGCACCGCTGCGGGTTTCCCGATGTTCTGGCTGACCTGGCCGTAGCTCAGGGTGCCGCCTTGCGGGATGGCCAGCAAGGCCTGCCACACCGACTGCTGGAAGGCTGTGCCATGGCCCAGGTCCAGGGGCAGGTCGAACTCTGTGCGCGTGCCGGCATAGTATTCGGTCAGTTGCTGGATGGTCTGCTTGAGCACCGGGTGCTCCGGGTCTTCGCGCCACACATAGGGTTTCACGAGCTGCGGCGGCAGGTGGCGCTGGCCTGCGAACCAGGTGCCGGCCAGGCCCTTGTCGGTCGCGGCAATGATCATTTCGCCCAAAGGGCTGTGGAAGGTCGTCTGGACGATGGAGTTGTCGAATTTCATCTGGGTCACCTTTTGAATGGTTTCGAGTGTCTGCCTTGCCAGGTCCGTTTAAGTCCTGGAAAGGCCGCTTTGGCTGGCTTGTTGTTTCGCGGGCAAAGGCCGGCTCGATCATTCACCGGCGATGTTCGCGCCTGGGCGCTGTACCGTCCAATGAAATCGAGGCGCCGCATTCATTCCGCCCGCGCATGAATGACTGTCGCACCGTCAGCCGGGGCGCTCCAGCGTTCCGCTCCAGGCGCGTATCACCGCGTAACTGCGCCAGGGTTTCCAGGCCGCCGAGGCGAGTTCGGCTTCCCGCGCCGGGTTCTTCAGGCCCTGCACGCCCAGGGCCTTGTGCAGCGCCACGTCGCCCGCCGGAAAGGCGTCTGGCCAGCGCAGCGCGCGCATGGCGATGTATTGCGCGGTCCAGTCGCCTATGCCGGGCAGCTCCTTGAGCGTGGCCAGCGTGGCGCTGACGTCGGCGCCGCTGTGCAGCTGCAGGCGCTTGTCGGCCACGGCCTGCGCGATGCCGACAATCGCGGCCTGGCGCTGTTTGACGATGCCCAGCTGCCCCAGCGCGTCGCCGCTGGCCGCCGCCAACACGCCCGGTGCGGGGAAGAGGCGGGTCAGCTTGGGCCACGGCGTTTCGATCGGTTCGCCGAAGCGGTCCACCATGCGCTGCGCCAGGGTGCGCGCGGCGGCCACGGTGATCTGCTGGCCCAGCACGGCACGCACCGCGAGCTCGTAGCCATCGAGCGCGCCCGGCACGCGCAGGCCGTCGCCTTCGGGGAAGGCGTCGTGCAGCACGCTGTTGATGGCCGTCGGGTCGGCGTCGAGATCGAAAGTGGTGCGCGCGCGGCGTATCACCAGCGGCAGCACCTCGCGCAGCGAGTCGCTCACGCGCAGCACCAGGCGGGAACGCTCTTCCTCAAAACTGGCCAGCAGCCAGCCGGTGTACAGCTTGCCGCCGGATTCGATGCCCAGGGTCCGGCCCAGGCAAGGCAAGTCCGCCTCGGTGTCGATGAACTCGATGGTGCTGATGCAGCGCTTGCTGAAGAAGGCCAGTATGGCCTGCACGTCGTAGGGCGGGCGGTAGCCCAGCCGTATGGTCGCGCCTTCGCCGACGTCGCCGCTGCGCGCCGGCCCCTGGCGCCGCAGCTGCGTGGGGTTGAGCTTGTAGTGCTCGACAAAAGCGGCGTTGAAGCGCCGAACGCTGGCGAAGCCGCTGATCAGCGCAATCTGCGTGATCGGCAGGTTGGTGTCGGCCAGCAGCTGCTTGGCGGTGTGCAGCCTGTGCGTCTGCAAATACTGSATGGGCGAGACGCCGAACTGCGCCTCGAAGATGCGCCGCACGTGGCGGTCGCTGACGCCCAGCCGGGCGGCGAGCTTCTCGACCGAGGGCGCTTCCCCGGCCCAGACTTCGGGCTCGTCGAGCAGGCGGGCCGCCTGGTGGGCCAGGATGTAGGAAGCGTCCTGGATGGACCACACCACCGAGTGCGGCGCCAGCTCGGGCCGGCAGCGCAGGCAGGGGCGGAAGCCGGCGTTCTCGGCCTGCGCCGCATGGTGGAAGAAACGGCAGTTCTCGCGCTTGGGCGTTTTCACGCTGCAGACCGGCCGGCAATAAATGCCGGTGGAGGTCACGCCGGTGAAAAAGCTGCCGTCGAAACGCGCGTCCCGCGCCTTCAGGGCGAGGTAGCAGTCGTTGTCGGCAAGAGGGGTGTTTTCGCGGTCCATGGAAGAAATGATACGCCGCTGGCTGGTTTCGACTGGCCGTTTTCGGACATGTCCCTCACCCCTCCGTGGACCCCTTTTTCGGCCGGTTTCCGGCTTTCGGGGAGGTCCGCAATAGTCTGAACGGACTGGCCGGAAACGGCTGCCGCCTACAGGAAGCGGCAGGGCCGCCCCCCTACAATGAAACTCGCTTCTCCGGGCCATCCCATCATTCGAAGCCCATACCCCTACTTGCAGGAACCAGGAACCGCACCCGATGCAAATCAACCCGTCCATCTTCAAGGCCTATGACATACGCGGCGTCGTGCCGTCCACCATCCATGAAGCAATGGCCGAGGCCCTGGGCAAGGCCTTTGGCATGGCGGCGCTGGCGGAAGGCGAAAAAGCCGTGGCCGTGGGCCGCGACGGCCGGCTTAGCGGGCCGTCGCTAAGCGCGGCGCTGATGCGCGGCCTGGCCGCCACGGGCATCGACGTGATCGACGTGGGCATGGTGACCACGCCCATGCTGTACTTTGCCGCCAGCACGCTGGCCGGATCCGGCATACAGGTCACGGGCAGCCACAACCCCAAGGACTACAACGGCTTCAAGATGGTGCTGGCCGGGCGCGCGATCTACGGCGAGGAGATCCAGGCACTGCGCCGTGTCATCGCAGGCGACAAGTGGGTGCTGCCTTCGCAGGGCGGCAGCATCCGCCAGGTCGACGTGGGCACGGCCTACCGCGACCGCATCGTTTCGGGCATCAAGCTGGAACGCCCGCTGAAAATCGTCGTCGATTCCGGCAACGGCATTGCCGGCGCGTCGGCGCCCGCCATCTTTCGCGCTTTGGGCTGTGAAGTCACCGAACTCTTCAGCGAAGTGGACGGCAACTTTCCCAATCACCATCCCGACCCGAGCAAGCCCGAAAACCTGCAGGACCTGATCAAGGCCTTGCAAAGCGGCGATGCCGAACTGGGCCTGGCCTTTGACGGTGACGGCGACCGGCTGGGCATTGTCACCAAAGACGGCCAGAACATCTACCCCGACCGGCAGATGATGCTGTTCGCGCGCGACGTGCTGTCGCGCGTGCCGGGCGGGACGATTCTGTTCGACGTGAAATGCTCGCAGCGTCTGGCGCCCGAGATCGAGGCCGCCGGCGGGGTGCCCATGATGTACAAGACCGGCCATTCGCTGATCAAGGCCAGGATGAAGGAAGTCGATTCGCCGCTGGGCGGCGAGATGAGCGGCCATATCTTCTTCAAGGAGCGCTGGTACGGTTTTGACGACGGCACCTATGCCGGCGCCCGCCTGCTGGAAATTCTGAGCCGCGTGCCGGATGCCGGCATCGTGCTCAATGCTTTGCCGACCAGCTTCAGCACGCCTGAACTCAATGTGGCCTGCAAGGAAGGCGAGCCGCATACGGTCGTGGAGGCCTTGATCAAGTCCGCGAAATTTCCGGCGCCCGCGAAGATATCTACGATTGACGGCGTGCGCGTCGACTGGCCCGACGGCTTTGGCCTGATCCGCGCGTCCAACACCACGCCGGTGCTGGTGCTGCGCTTTGAGGGGCATACCCAGGCGGCGCTGGAACGGATCGAAGCCGACATGCTGAMTTTATTACGCAGCGTTAAGCCCGACGCGAGCTTCGCGGCAGCTGCGCACTGAAACACCCCCGTCTGGCCGCAGCCTTAGCGTTCGGGCTGAGGTATCGAAGCCTTTTTGATGGTCTTTATCTGCGTAAATCTGCGAAATCTGTGGATATAAATTCATCCGCAGGTTTCGCAGATTTACGCAGATTGAAAACCGGACAAAGGCGACGGGCGGAGAAGCAAGCGGCTCGCGAACCCTTCTCCGCTCGGGTTCAATCCTGTTCCGTTCGGCTGAGGTATCGAACCCATCCCTGTAGCGCATCGGCCCTTCGATACCTCAGGACGAAAGGGTAAGGTGAGGCCTGCACCTAAAATCAGCGTTTTCCGCTTTCACGGCCTTCATGAAAATTCTCCTGGTCAAGCTCTCGTCCCTGGGCGATGTGGTGCATACCCTACCCGTGGTGCAGGACATACGCACCGCATTCCCCGAAGCGCAGATTGACTGGGTGGTGGAGAAGTCCTTTGCCTCCCTGCTGGCGCGCAGCCAAGGGTTGCACCGCATCATTCCCTGCGAGATCCGGCGCTGGCGCAAATCTTTCTGGACGGCCGCCACGCGGCAGGAATGGCGCGCTTTCAGGGCCGAGCTGCAGCAGGAGGCTTATGACGCCGTCATCGACCTGCAGGGCCTGACCAAGTCCGCGCTGGTGGCGCGGCTGGCCCGGCTGGCCCCCGGCGGAAAACGTTATGCGCTGGCCAACCAGACCGACGGCTCGGGCTACGAAGCCCCCACGCGCTGGGTGGCCGATGTGGCGATCGCCGTTGAGCCGCACATCCATGCGGTGCGGCGTTCGCGCGAACTGGCGGCGCGCGCCCTGGGCTACAGCCCCGCGGCCACCACCCGCTTTGGCCTGAAGGTGCCCGCGGCGCCGGCAACGAGCAGCGGCAGCTCCCCCAAGGGCCGCATCGCTTTTGTCCACGGCACCTCGCGCGCCGACAAGGAATGGCCGCTCAGCCACTGGGTGGCGCTGGGGCAGCGCCTGCACACCGCCGGCTACCAGCTGGTGCTGCCGCACGGCAATGCCGCGGAACTGGCCACCAGCCGGGCGATTGCCGAAGCGCTCAACGGCGTGGCGGCGAATTCTGCCGTGGTCTTGCCCCCGCTGGCGCTGGATGCGCTGACCGAAGAGCTCGCGCAATGCGCCGGCGTGATCGGCGTGGACAGCGGCGTGAGCCACATCGCCGTCGCGCTGGACCTGCCGCATGTGCAGATCTACAACTTCGACACGGCCTGGCGCACCGGGCCCGATCAGCAGGACCACGGCGGCCGGCAGCGCAGCGTGTTTGCCCAACCCGCACCCGGCGTCGAGGACGTCTGGCAGGCCTGGCTGGCCTGCAGCGCGGCCGGGGCCGCCGCATGAGCGCCCTGGCCCTGAAGCTTTATTCGCTGCTGATGTGGTGCGGGCAGCCGCTGCTGCGCCGCAAGCTGGCACGCCGTGGCAAGCAGGAGCCCGGCTACCTGGAGGGGATCGAAGAGCGCTTTGGCCGCTATGCCCAGCCGGCTGAAACGACCTCTGAACTCATCTGGGTGCATGCCGTGTCGCTGGGCGAAACCCGTACCGCCGCCATGCTGCTCAAAGCGCTGCGCGCGCGCCACCCAGGCCTGCGCATATTGCTCACGCACGGCACCGCTACCGGACGCGCCGAGGGCGTCGCCCTGCTGCAGCCGGGCGACGTGCAGGTGTGGCAGCCCTGGGACAGCCCGGGCGCGGTGGCCCGCTTCCTTGAGCACTTCAAGCCGCGGCTGGGGCTGTTGATGGAAACCGAGGTCTGGCCCAATCTCGTGGCGGCCGCGAAAGCGCGTGCGATTCCCCTGGTGCTGGCCAACGGCAGGCTGTCCGAAAAATCCCTGCAAAAAGCGCTGAGGATGTCGCTGCTGTCGCTGCCGGCCTATGCCGCTCTCTCGGCGGTGTATGCGCAGACGGACGAGGACGCGCGCCGCTTTCGCCGGGCCGGCGCGGCGGTGGCCGGCGTGTTCGGCAACCTGAAGTTCGATGCCGCCGCTGACGATGCCCAACAGGAAAAGGGCAAGACCTGGCGCCGCGCGCTGGCGCAGCCGGTGCTGATGTTTGCCAGCTCGCGCGAAGGCGAAGAGGCGCTTTTCTTGAAGGAAATAAGTGCCGTGGCCCAGTCGGAACGCGTACAGGTCCAGGTGGAGGCGCCGCACGCGGAGGTTGAAGGAACAGGAAGCCGTTTCAAGGTGCTGCTGGTGCCGCGCCACCCGCAGCGCTTCAATGAGGTCGAGGCACTGGTGTTGCAGCACGGCCTGCGCGTCTCGCGCCGCTCCGGCTGGGACGATGCCGCCGGCGGCCCGGCGGCCGATGCTGCGCAGCAAGCCGATGTCTGGCTCGGTGACTCGCTCGGCGAGATGGCGCTGTATTTCTCGATGAGCGACGTCGCCTTGCTGGGCGGCAGCTTCGCTCCGCTGGGCGGCCAGAACCTGATCGAGGCGGCCGCCTGCGGCTGCCCGGTGGTCATGGGCCCCCACACCTTCAATTTCACCGAAGCCGCCGAGCTCGCCGTGGAAGCCGGCGCGGCCAGGCGCGTGGTCGACATGGAGCAGGGCGTGCGCGCAGCGCGCAAGTGGATGGACAGGCCCGACGCGCGCGCCGCGGCCGTGGCGGCCGGCCTGGCCTTCGCCGACCGCAACCGCGGCGCCACGGCGAAGACGGTGGATGCGCTGGAGTTTTTCCTGCCCCGATAAGCAGGGGCCGCGGAACCGGCTTTGCCGGGCCGCAGGCGCAGCGCCCCCTCGGGGGGCAGCGTATTACTCGAAGTGAAAAGCGTGGGGGCTAACGTCTCACTTGGTGGCAGGTGCAGTTACCCCACGCGTACATACGAAGGTGATGCGCCCAGTCGCGCAGCGTGGCCCAGGCGCCGCCGGTGGCGACTTCGTAAGGTGTGAGGCCGAACATACCCAGGCTGATGGAGGGCTCCACAGAGACCACTGAATGCCAGGTCCGTTTGGGGATGAACAGGGCATCGCCGGCTTCCACGCGGGCATGGTAGCCGTGGGCTTTTTCGAAGGACGCGAGTTCGCGGACTTGCTCGGGCAGGCGCGAGACGTTGATGTCGCTGAGCGTGGCGCCCCAGTCGTACTTGGCGGCCGGGCAAAGGTGCTGGCTCTGGTCGGGTGAAAAAAGGATGAACTCCTTGACGCCCTGGAGCTGCACAAACCAGTTGTGCGGGAAATCGTTGTGCAGGCCGGTCACGGTATTGGCCGGGCCCATGAATACGTATTCCCAGGTCATGCGGCCGGGCCACAGGCTCTTGATGAGCAGGTCTTCGCGCAACTCGGGGTATTTCTCGAGGATGTCCCATTGCGCCAGGTACAAGGTCGTCGGCTTGAACGACTGCATGTGGGCCCAGTTCAGGTGAAAGCGCTCGCCGGGTTTGTAGCCGTCCCGCACCGGCTTGGGCAGCAGGCCGGCCATGGGATCCGGCGCGCGCTGCGCCGCCTTGCCGAGTTCCCGCAGGTAGGGTGCGACCGGAAGAAAGGGGCGGCCCTTGGTCACGCCTTGTTCGACCAGGCCGTCGGTGAACTTGACCGGCACCTCGGCGCCCTTGCCGGCGCAGACGTCGGCGAGGAATTCAAACGACCATTTTTTCCAGGCCGGCCAGTGGTGGATGCCGCCCTTGACCAGCACGGGTTTGTCGAACGGCTGCGTGCGGCCCGCGCGCTTGAGTTCTTCCCAGGTGGTTTCCTCGATCCGCTCGAAGCTGGGGCCTTTGGGAACGTGTAGCGGCGCATCGGTCACGCGTTCGGCCTCAATCGGCAGGGGCAGGGGATTGTGTGCGGGCATCAACATGGAAATTCTGGCCGGAGGCCGGCCTTTGTTGGAGTGTTGTGAAGCGGGCAGCGACTAGGGATCAGGGGGCCAGCAGCGCGTTGATCTTGAGCAGGTCTTCGGGTGTCAGTGTGCCGTTGGCCTGGCGCAGTTTCAGGTCGCCGAGCAGCACGTCGTAGCGCGCCTTGGCCAGATCGCGTTTGGTCTGGAACAGCTGGCTTTGCGAATTGAGCACGTCGATGTTGATGCGCACGCCGACCTGGTAGCCCAGCCGGTTGGCGTCCAGAGCGCTCTGGCTGGACAGCTCGGCCGCTTCCAGCGCCTTGACCTGGCCCTGGCCCGACTGCACGCCGAAGTAGGCGGTGCGCGTGGCCTGGGCCACGGTGCGCCGCGCGCCTTCGAGGTCGCTTTTGGCCTTGTCGCGCAGCGACAGGGTTTCGCGCACGCGGTTTTGCGTGGCGAAGCCGGCGAACAGCGGCACGTTGAGCACCACGCCGACGGTGGTGGTGTTGGTGCGGAAGGCAAACGGCGGGATGGTGGTCGCCGTGCCCGAGGGGTTGCGCGTGACGTTGTAGCTGGCCTGTGCGTCCAGCGTGGGCTTGTGGCCGGCCTCGGCCTTGTTCACTTCCAGCTCGGCGATCTCGACATTGCTTTGCGCCTGGCGGATGCTGGGGTGCACCAGCTCGGATTGCTCGACCCAGGTATTGACGTCGGCGGGCGTCACGACCGGCAGGCCGACGGGGGTGGCCAGGGGCTTGGGCTGGGTTTCGGTCTTGCCGACCAGGGTGTCCAGCGCGATTTTTTTGACGCGCAGGTCGTTTTCGGCGGCGAGCTCCTGGGCGATCACCAGGTCGTAGCGGGCCTGCGCTTCACGCGTGTCGGTGATGGTGGAGGTGCCGACCTCGAAGTTGCGCTTGGCCGACGCCAGCTGTTCGGCCACCGCGGCTTTCTGGGCGCGCACAAAGGTCAGGGTGTCCTGCGCGGCCAGCACGTCGAAGTAGGCCTGGCTGGTGCGCACGATCAGGTCCTGGTCGGCGCCCTGCAGCTGGGCCTGGGCCAGTTCCACCTGCCGGGAGGCCTGCTGGTAGGTGGCCCAGTTGGCCGGGCGGTACAGCGGCTGCGACAGGTTGAGCGCGGCGTTTTGCGTGTTGAAGCTGCGGTCTATCACCGGGGCGGTGTTTTCAAACGAGGTGCGCGACGCGCCGGCCGAAATGCCCGCCGTCGGCAGGATGCCGGCCTTGGCCTGGTCGGCCCTGGCGAGGTTGGCGTCGTATTGCAGCTTGGCCGACTGGTAGGAGGCGTCGAAGGCGCGGGCCGACTCATACAGCTCGACGAGACTCTGGGCATGCGCCAGGGGCGCCATGGCCAGCAGTGCCACGGCGGCCGCAATCGACAAGGGCAACATCGCCGGGCGGGCCGGCGGTTTCTTGGGCGTGGTCATAAGGGTCCTGAAGAAATGGATGAATCGGCGGATGAAAAAAACGGCGGGGCTCAGTAAAGCGGCACGGAGCGGTCCACCTGCTGCGACCAGGCGTTGATGCCGCCCTGCAGGTTGACGACTTCGGTGAAGCCGCTTTGCATCAGATAGTTGGCCACCTGCAGGCTGCGCATGCCGTGGTGGCACAGGCAGGCAATCGGCTGGCCGGCGCCGGCTTCCTGCAGCTCGGCCAGGCGCTGCGGTATCTCGCGCATCGGAATGTGGACCAGCCTGAAGCCGTCTTCCTTGACCGAGGCCGTCTGCAGCTCCCAGGGCTCGCGCACGTCGAGCACCACGGGCAGGGCAGGCGCGCCGGCGCCGGCGTTGTCGCGCCAGGCACTGAAATCGGCGGGGTTGAGCTGGGGAATCATGGACGGTGCTTTCGGGCGTTGTTTCAGAAGCTGAAGACCGAGGGCTCGGGGAAGTTCAGCAGGCGCGGCGCGACGGTGTCCCAGGCCTGGGTGGTGCGCCAGGCGTCTTCGGCCACGCGCGTGACCAGGGTGGCGCGCATCATGGGCTCGAAACCGACGATGGCGCTCAGGCGGCCGCCGACCTTGAGCAGGGACAGCAGCGAGGCCGGCACCTCGGCGACGGAGCCGCTCAGCACGATCACGTCGAAGGGGCCGCGCAGCGGGTCGTTGCCGGCAACGGCTTGCGCCAGCTTGGCGGCGCCGTCGCCGGTGCGCACTTCGGCGTTGTAGAGGCCGGCGCGCTGCAGGTTGTCGCGCGCGGTTTGCGCCAGCACGGGGTCGATTTCAAGCGTGATCACCTGCTGCGCGCGGTGCGCCAGCAGGGCGGCCATATAGCCTGAGCCGGCGCCGATCTCGAGCACTTTTTCGTGCTTCTGCACGGCCAGTTCCTGCAGGATGCGGGCCTCGACCTTGGGGGCCAGCATGCACTGGCTGGGATTGGCCTGGGGCGGCAGCGGGATTTCCATGTCGACAAAGGCCAGCGCCTTGTGGGCCGCCGGCACGAAGTCTTCGCGCTTGACCACGGCGAGCAGGGAGAGGATCTGGTTGTCCAGCACTTCCCAGGGGCGGATCTGCTGTTCAATCATGTTGAATCGGGCTTGTTCGTAGTTCATGGCGGGCCTGTGGTTTGGCGAATTTTGGGGGGAAAGAGGGGAAGAACGGGTGTTCACGAGATAAACCTTTGATTTTAGCGGCCGGCCATGACAGGCACGGGAGGGGCCGGCGGTGTTTCAGAGGGATCAGCGACACGGGTTTTGCGGCCGAACTTGCGCTTGAACCATTGGCCCAGGTCGTCCAGGTAGCAGTAGGTCACGGGCACCACCACCAGCGTCAGCAGCGAGGAGGTGATCACGCCGCCTATGACGGCCTGGCCCATGGGGGCGCGCTGCTCCGAACCCTCGGTCAGGGCGAAAGCCAGCGGCACCATGCCGAAGATCATGGCCAGCGTGGTCATCAGGATGGGCCGCAGCCGCACTTTTGCGGCATGCAGCAGGGCTTCGCCGCGCTCCATGCCGGGCACGCGGTGGCCGTCAACGTCGAGCCGGTCGGCGCGCATGCGGATGGCGAAATCGACCAGCAGGATGGCGTTCTTGGTGACCAGGCCCATCAGCATCACCACGCCGATGATGGAGAACATCGACAGCGTGGAGCGGAACAGCAGCAGCGCCAGCACTACGCCGATCAGGGTCAGCGGCAGCGAGGTCATCAGCGCCATGGGCTGCAGAAAGCTCTTGAACTGGCTGGCCAGGATCATGTAGATGAACAGGATGGCCATCACCAGCGCCGACACCRCGTAGCCGAAGGACTCGGCCATGTTTTTGGTGGAACCGCTGAACTGGTAGCGGTAGCCCGGCGGGAAGCTGAAGTTGTCGAGCACGGCCTTGATGTCGCTGGAAGTCGTAGGTCTGGTCGTCGGGCGCGCGCCAGTTGCCCACCGTCTGGCCGGCCACCAGGGTACGCAGGGAAGCGGCGATCTGCGACACCGACAGGCCCAGGTCGGAGGCCGCGTCGCGCCGCACGTCGACCTCGATCACCGGCTTGTCGGCCTTGACGCTGGAGTCCAGGTCGACCAGGCCGGGGATGCCCCTGATTTTGTCGCTGACCGCGCGGGTGAGCCGTTCGAGTTCCTTGAGGTCGGTGCCCTGCAGGGAAAACTCCACCTGCTTGGCGCCGCCCACCGAGTCGAGCAGGCCGACGTGCGTCACCGTGATGCCGGGCACCTGCTTGAGCCGCTCGCGCAGCGCGCCCGACATCTCGTCGACGCTGCGCGTGCGCGCCTTGCGGTCCACCAGGCGCACATAGAGGCTGGCGTACATCTTGCCCTGGGCATTGCCGGTGTTGAGGGTGGCCAGCGTGAACCTTACCTCCGGAAATTCGCGCACGATGGCCTCGACCTGGCGCGCCTTGGCCTCGGTGTTTTCCAGCGATGAGCCGACCGGCGTGTAGAAGTTCAGGGTGGTTTCCGAGAAGTCGGCCTTGGGCACGAACTCGGTGCCCAGCAGCGGCACCATGAAGATGCTGGTGACAAAAATCACCACGGCCATCACCAGCGTCGCCAGCTTGTGGCCCAGCGACCAGCGCAGGATGCCCTGGTAGCTGCCGCTCAGGGATTCGGTGGCGCGGTCGAACCAGCCGGTGACGCGGCCTATGGTCTTGTCGTAGAAGGTGACGGGCGCGCCGCGCCGGCCGTGTGACGCGATGGCCGGGTCGTGCCAGATGCTGGAGAGCATGGGGTCCAGCGTGAAGCTCACGAACATCGAGATCAGCACCGCCGCCACGATGGTCACGCCGAACTCGTGGAAGAACTTGCCGATGATGCCGCCCATGAAGCCTATGGGCAGGAACACGGCCACGATGGAGAAGGTGGTGGCCAGCACGGCCAGGCCGATTTCCTGGGTTCCGTCCATCGAGGCGCGGTAGGGGTCTTTGCCCATCTGCACGTGGCGCACGATGTTCTCGCGCACCACGATGGCGTCGTCGATCAGCAGGCCCACGCACAGCGACAGCGCCATCAGCGTGATCATGTTGATGGTGAAGCCGAACAGGTTCATGAACAAAAAGGTGCCGATGATGGAGATCGGCAGCGTCAGCCCGGTGATCACGGTGGAGCGCCAGGAGTTCAGGAACAGGAAGACGATGAGAACCGTCAGCAGCGCGCCTTCGATCAGCGTGCGGCGCACGTTCTCGACCGCCACGCGTATCGGGCGCGAGCCGTCGCCGATGAGTTCCAGCCGCGCGCCGGGCGGCAGCAGCGGTTGCAGCTCGGCCACGGCCTTGTTCAGGCCGTCGACCACGGCAATGGTGTTTTCGTCCTGGGCTTTTTGCACCGTGAGCAACAGGGTGCGCTGGCCGTTGTAGAGCGCCATGCTGTCGAGTTCCTGCGCGCCGTCGGCGATGCGTGCCACCTGGTCGACGGTGACCGCCGCGGCCGTGCCGCCGGCCGCGCCCTTGCGCGCCACGATGATCTTGCCGAAGTCTTCGGGCCGCTTCATGCGCGCGTCGATCTTGACGACGCGCTCCTGCTGCAGCGAACGGATGGCGCCCACCGGCAGGTCCTGGTTTTCGTTGCGAACGGCGTTGACGACCTGGTCGGCGCTGATGCCCAGCGACTCCATGGCCTGCGGATTCAGGTAGACGTTGATTTCACGTTTGGTGCCGCCCACCAGCGTGACGGAGCCGGCGCCGCGCACGTTTTCCAGGCGCTTTTTGAGAACCTGGTCGGCCCAGTTGGTCAGCTCTACCGCATCCATGGCCTTGCCGCTGCCTGCCTGGGTCTGGGGCAGGACTGCCACAGACCAGATGGCGCGGCTGGCCGGGTCGAAGCGCAGCACGCGCGGCTCCTTGACCTCGTCGCGGAAGTTGGGCCTGATGGCCGCGATTTTTTCGCGCACGTCCTCGGCCGCGCGGCGTCCGTCGATATAGAGCTGGAACTCCATGATGACGACGGACTGGCCTTCATAGCTGCGCGAGGTCAGCGCATTGATGCCGGCGATCGAGTTGACGCCTTCCTCGATCTTTTTGGTGACTTCGCTCTCGACGATTTCGGGCGAGGCGCCGGGGTATTCGGCGGTGATCACGACCACCGGGAAGTCGATGTTGGGGAACTGGTCGACCTGCATGCGCTGGTAGGAGAACAGGCCCAGCACCACGATGGCCAGCATGACCATGGTGGCGAACACGGGATTCTTGAGGCTGACCTGCGTGAACCACATGCGCGTGAAGCCTCAGGGCGCCGGCTTGGTGGGCGTGCTGGCGGGAGGCTGCGCGGAACCGGCCGCGGACAGCTGCGTGAAGCGCACTTTGGTGCCTTCGCGCAGTGCGCCTATCTCGCCGCGAACGACGAGCGCGCCGTCCTCCAGGCCCTTCACCGCCACCACGGCATCGCCACCGGCGGCGCCGCGTGTGCCCAGTTCGACGGTCTTGTGCACCACCACGCCGTTTTCAACGACCTGCGCATAGGGCGCGGGCTTGTCGGTGCGCACCGCGCTGACGGGCAGCGACAGCAGCGAGGCGCGCGCCGTGCCCAGCGTGCCCTGGGCGAACAGGCCCTGGCGCAGCGGCGGGGCGCTGCCCTCGCCGGACGCGCCGGGATTGTCTATGGTCAGGTAGGCCAGCACGCTGCGGCTGCCGGCCTGCGCGCTGGGGTTGATGCGCGCGACCACGGCCGTCACCGGCTGGCGGCTGCCTTCCACCTGCAACTGGGCGCTCTGGCCCACGCGCACGTCCATGGAATCGCTCGCGCTGAGCGTGGCCTCGAGTTCGAGCCGGCTCAGGTCCACGATCTCCACGATTTTGGTGTCAATGCCCACGCGCTCGCCGGGCTGCGCCAGGCGCTGCGAGACCTGGCCGGCGATCGGCGCCTTCAGCACCGTGTCGTCCAGCGATTTGGCGGCGACTTCGGTGGCGGCCAGCGCGGCCTTGTAGGTGGATTGCGCGGCGTTGAGGTTGGCCAGCGAGGTGTCCAGGGCGGTCTTGGAAATGAAACCCTGGTCGACCAGGGCCTTGTTGTTGTCGTACTGGCGCTGCACCACCTCGACCTGGGCCTTGGCGGACTCGGCCTGTTCGCGGGCCTGGCGCACGCGTGACTGGTATTCGGCGGCGTCGATGCGCGCGATCACCTGGCCGGCCTTGACCACGTCGCCCTCGCGCACGGCCAGCCCCYGCAGCTCGCCGGCAACCCTGGCCTTGATGACGGCGGAGTTGACGGCCTTGAGCGAGCCCGAGACGGGCAGGCCCTGCACGACTTCGCGCACCTGGACCTTGATCACATCGGTGCCGGCCAGTTCCACCAGGCCCATGTCCCTGGCCGCGCTGCCGGCGGCCAGCGCCTGCTGCTGGGCCTTGCGCGCGGCCAGCGCGCGCAGCACCCCACCCGCGATGAGCAGCACGATGAGCCCGGCGATCGCCCACTTGACCCAGCGCTTCATGCCGCGGCTTTCCTGTGGGCCCGGACGGCGATGCCGGCCGGTGCGGAGATGCCGTTCAGGATGGTTTCCACCTGGAAGGCGATGTATTTTTGGGGGTCCAGCTCCGTGTCGCTGCTCAAACACACGCCGGCGGAGTGCCTGGACAGGATCAGGAAGATCATGGGCGCGATCACCAGGTAGACGGCATAGTCCAGGTCCATGGGACGGAACTCGCCGCGGTCCATGCCGCGCTGCAGGACGGCGCGAATCAAGGCCTGGCCAGGCATGATGACTTCCTGCTGGTAGAAGGCCGCGATGTCGGGGAAGTTCTTGGCCTCGCTCATCATCAGCTTGGTCAGGCCCGAGGCGCGTGTCAGGCCCACGCGCTCCCACCAGCTGTTCATGCAGTAGGCCAGCAATTCGGGGGTGGTGCCTTCAAAGGCGTCCAGCTCGGCGCGCCATTCGGTGAAGCGGCCCGAGATGTTTTCGCGCACCACGGCCTTGAACAGTTCTTCCTTGCTCTGGAAGTAGAGGAACAGCGTGCCCTTGGAGACGCCGGCGCGGGCGGCGACTTCCTCGGCGCGGGTCGCGGCAAAGCCTTTTTCGACAAAAAGGTCCAGCGCGGCCTCCAGCAGCTCGCCCGGGCGTGCTTCCTTGCGGCGCTCGCGTTTGGCGGCGACGGCCGTGGTGTCGCTGAAGAGTTTGGTAAGTGACATAGTTACTGACTGACTGGTTAGTAATATATCTGCTTACTTTCCGACCGTCAACCCAAACCCCGTAGGCTACACCGGCTAGCCGGGACGGCTGGACTCATCTGGTAAACCCACGGTAAAGCGCCCGCGGGTGCGACTTTGGCGCCACAACAGAGGCGCGGGTGCATATTCCACGCAAGGAAGCGCCGTCCCGGGACGCCGGTGACAGGGCGGCCGACGGCGGTGCCGGCCTGGCTACAAGAAGAAAAAGCGCTTCTTAATAGAAGGCCTGCAGGCCGGTCTGCGCGCGGCCCAGGATCAGGGCATGCACGTCGTGGGTGCCTTCATAGGTGTTGACGGTTTCCAGGTTGATCATGTGGCGGATCACGTGGTATTCGTCATGGATGCCGTTGCCGCCGTGCATGTCGCGCGCCATGCGGGCGATGTCCAGCGACTTGCCGCAGCTGTTGCGCTTGATCAGCGAAATCATTTCCGGCACGGCCTTGTCCTCGTCCATCAGCCGGCCCACGCGCAGGCAGGCTTGCAGGCCCAGCGTGATTTCAGTCTGCATGTCGGCGAGTTTTTTCTGGATCAACTGGTTCTGCGCCAGCGGGCGGCCGAACTGCTGGCGGTCCAGGGTGTACTGGCGGGCGCGGAACCAGCAGTCTTCGGCCGCGCCCAAAGCGCCCCAGGCAATGCCGTAGCGCGCCTTGTTGAGGCAGCCGAAAGGGCCCTTGAGGCCGCTCACGTTGGGCAGCAGGTTGGCCTCGGGAACAAACACGTCGTCCATCACGATCTCGCCGGTGATGGAGGCGCGCAAGCTCATCTTGCCTTCGATCTTGGGGGCGGTGAGGCCCTTCATGCCTTTTTCGAGCACAAAGCCGCGAATGCTTTCCTGGCCGCCGACTTTTCCGTCGGGATCTTCCAGCTTGGCCCAGACGACGAAGACGTCGGCGATGGGGCTGTTGGTGATCCACATCTTGGCGCCCTTGAGGATGAAACCGCCGTCCACGGGCTTGGCGCGCGTCAGCATGCTGGCCGGGTCGGAGCCGTGGTTGGGTTCGGTCAGGCCGAAGCAGCCCACCCATTCGCCGGTGGCCAGCTTGGGCAGGTATTTCTGCTTTTGCGCTTCGCTGCCGTAGGCGTTGATGGGGTGCATGACCAGCGAGCTCTGCACGCTGATGGCGCTGCGGTAGCCGCTGTCCACGCGCTCGACTTCGCGCGCCACCAGGCCGTAGCTCACGTAGTTGAGACCGGCACAGCCGTAGCCTTCAATCGTGGAGCCCAGGAAGCCCATGGCGCCCGCCTCATTCATGATCTCGCGGTCGAACTTCTCATGGCGCGCTGCCATCAGCACGCGCGGCTGCAGCTTCTCCTGGCAAAAGGCGTGGGCCGCGTCGGCGATGGCGCGCTCGTCGTCGCTCAGTTGCTCCATGAAGAAAAACGGGTCCTGCCAGTTGAAGGTGGTTTTCATGGTCTGTGTCTCCGGAAGAAGGGGAAGGGGCTTGGTTTGCAGTGTAGGCGCGCGGCCTGAGGCGCCGGCGGCCATGGCTGATTGTTTGACAAGCATGAATAGTTGTCTAATATCAAATATCGATGCAACGATATAAAAAACATATTCATGGAATTCCGCCACCTCCGCTATTTCCTGGTCCTGGCTGAAGAGCTGCACTTCGGCCGCGCGGCCCGGCGCCTGTCGATCTCGCAGCCGCCGCTGTCGCTGAACATCCAGCAACTGGAGGCCTCCATAGGCGCGAAACTGTTCACGCGCAGCAGCAAGTCCGTGCAGCTGACGGCCGCGGGCCAGGCCTTTGTGCCGGCGGCGCGCGCCCTGCTGGACCAGGCCGCGCAGGCGGCCGGCCATGCGCGTGACGTGGRCCAGGGTATGGCCGGCAGCCTGGCCATCGGTTTCTCGGGCACCATGCTGTACAGCGGACTGCCCCGCATCCTGGAGCGTTTCCAGGCTGAACACCCGCTGCTGCGGCTGACGCTGAAGGAGCTCAGCTCCAGCGAACAACTCATAGAACTGGCACACGACAGGCTGGACCTGGGTTTTGTGCACACCACGCGCGTGCCACCCGAGCTGTCGCAAATCCTGGTGTCCAGCCAGGCCTTCATCTGCTGCCTGCCGGCCGGCCATGCGCTGGCCCGCAAGCGCTCGCTGTCGCTTTCGGCTTTGCAGGGTGAGCCCTTTGCCGTGGTGTCGCGCGCGGTCTCACCCGACTACCACGAGCGCATCCTGGCGATCTGCACCGAAGCCGGCTTTTACCCCGAGATGCGTTATGAACTGCGGCATTGGCTCAGCGTGGTCTCGCTGGTGTCCCAAGGCATGGGCGTGGCGTTGGTGCCGGCCGCGCTGCGGCAATCGGCCATGGCCGGCGCAGCCTTTGTGCCGCTGGACGCGGCCACCACGCCTTACGACACGCATTGCCTGTGGAAGACAGCGCGTGGCGACCATGCGGCGCTGTCGGCGTTTGTACAGGCAGTGCGGGCGATGGCGCCGGCGGCAAAGGACTGAACACCCCGCATCCGGCGTCCGGCGAAAGACCTTGGGGAAAGTATGTCCACCGCCGGGGACCTAAAGCTGCCACCATCGGGCGGTTCATAGTCTTCAGGAGAACGGCATCAACCCGTATATCTGGTGTGTGGTGGGTGCTCTCCTCGGCGGCGCCGCCTGCCTGTTCGCAGGCACCCGCGAAAAAATCCTCGTTCTCGAAAACCTCGGTGTCGGCGTGTTTGGCGCCTACATAGGCGGCGACTTTGTGGCCGCCATCCTCAGCCATGGCAAGACCAACGACACGGTGTTCAGCATGGGTTCGCTCGGCCTGGCCGTGGGCGGGGCCATTGCCGCGCTGGCCCTGCTGCGGCTGATGCAACGCGCCGTCGGCCCCATGCAGCGCAGCAAGGCCACGCGCCGCCGCGATTGAGCCCCTGCCCGGCAAGGGCAAGCGGGGCGGCCAGGGCAGATGCGTGGCCCCCGGCGTAAGATTTCCGCTCATTTCACGACCAACGGTTTTCAGCGGAGATTGCCATGTCCTCATCCCTTCAAACCATCACCCTGGGCGGCGGCTGCTTCTGGTGCACCGAGGCGGTGTACGTCAAGGTGCGCGGCGTGACCGACGTTGAGTCCGGCTACAGCAACGGCCAGGCCGCGCGGCCCAGCTATGAAGAAGTCTGTACCGGCCGCACCGGCAGCAACGAAGTGGTCAAGCTGACTTACGACCCGGCAGAAATCTCACTCAAGGAAATCCTCGAGATCTTTTTCGTGATCCACGACCCGACCAGCCTGAACCGCCAGGGCAATGACGCCGGCACGCAGTACCGCAGCGGAATCTATTACTCGACGCCTGAGCAAAAAGCGGTGATTGATGATTTCATCCGCGAAGTCAGCCAGGACAAAACCTTCGGCAAGCCCATCGTCACCGAAGTGCTGCCGCTTGAAAATTACTGGCCGGCCGAGGCTTATCACCAGGACTACTTCGAGAACAACCCCAACCAGGGTTATTGCGCCTTTGTGGTCGGCCCCAAGGTCGAGAAATTCCGAAAGACTTTTGCCTCGCGCGTGAAGGACTGAGCCTGGCCCTCAGGCGCCCAGGTGTGTAGCCAGCTGGTCAAAGGTGCCGCCATAACCCTGGGCCATGGACGGCTGCAGGTCCTCGAAATACCGGCGTTCGGCCGCGCTCTCGCCGAAAGGCCGGGCGCGCAATGACACGATGGTGTTTCCATCGCGCTCCGTGAAGCTCACCGAGTTTTTGATTTCAAGCGGGCAGTCCTCGCTGAAGGGCGCGCGTGCCATGCCGCAGTTTTCATTCGAGAACGAGTTGAGCCAGACCAGGCGTTCCTGCGGGACGATCTCGCGGTAGTTGAAGCGCCCCCACATCGTRGGCGCATTCGGGAACTTCATGGCGTAGTGGAAAAAGCCGCCCGGCCTGAACTCAAAACGAAAAACCTCGATGGCGCAGCCCTTGGGGCCCCACCAGTGGCCGAGTTGGGCGGCTTCGCTCCAGGCTTGCCAGACGCGCTCGCGCGGCGCCTTGAACACACGGTCTATCAGGAAGAGGAAGGCCGGGCTGCCGGCCTTGGCGTCGTCATTTGGAGGCATTTTTCTTTCCTTTCGATGGATTGGATGGTGTGGGGGCTGTCGATTGCAAAAAAGCGTCCAGCCGTTCGAAGCTGTCTTCCCAGACATGGCGGTACAGCGCCATCCAGCTCGCGACTTCCTGCAGCGGCGCGGCTTCCAGGCGGCAGGGCCGGGTCTGGGCCGCCCGTCCGCGTGAGATCAGGCCCGCGCGTTCCAGCACTTTCAGGTGCTTGGAGATGGAAGGCTGGCTCATGTCAAAGGGGGCGGCCAACTCATTGACCGTGGCCTCGCCCGCGGCAAGCCGCGCGACGATGGCGCGGCGGGTCGGGTCGGCGAGGGCGGCGAAGGCCTTGTTCAGGGTGTCGGCGGAGGGTGTCATGTTCCTGCTTGGTTATATAGCTATTTGGATATATTAAGGCGGTGGCGTGGCGCTGTCAACCCGGCGCTCAGGGCGCCGGTCCGGCGTTTACACGCGCCGCTGCGCGAAGTAAAACCATTCCTGACCGACTTCGCCGCGCGGGTTGGGAAACACCACAAAGCCGTCGGCCGGCGCGGTGATGGCCTCGCCGCCGTGCCGCGTGCCTATGGCCTCGCCGGCCTTGACCGCGTCAAAGCTGCGCCATTCGCGGGTGAAGCTGTCGCCCACATGTTCGCGGTCTATCACGTCGACCAGGCGCAGGATTTTGCGCTCCATGGGGACCGGCGCGGCAGGCTGCKCCACCAGGCCCAGCAAACCCAGCGTCTGCAAAATCGCATAACGCGCCACCTGCACCGCCTGCGGGTCTTCATGCTGCCCGCATTCGAGTGTCACGCCGTAGCCGCCGCGCGAACGCATGTATTCCGTCGTGCCCACACCGTAGTTCGGGTCCGTCACCAGGCTTTGCGCGCGCGTGCCGCCGCTGGCTTCGGCCACCGCCGTGCGCCGCTTCACGCCGCGCGCATAAGTCTCCAGCCAGCCTTCGACGATGCGGTGCGGCCCGGTGTGCAGCGCCAGCTGCATTTCCTCGGGCGCATGGGTGAAGGGTTCCAGCGCGCCCTGGTTGTTCTGCGGGCCGATCATCACGAAGGGCGCGCCGCCGGTGTGGAAGGAATGCAGATCCAGCAGCACATCGTGCGCATCCAGCAGCGGGCACAGCACGTTGGCGATGCGGTCTTCAAAATCCTGCGGGATCGCGCTGGGCGCCATATTGCGGTTCAGGTTGCGTTCGCCCATGCGCTGCTTGAGGCTGTAAGCCAGCGGATTGGTCACCGGCACAAAGGTCACGGTACCGCGTTCGATGGCCAGCGCGCCGCTGTCGACTTCTTCGAGCAACTGGGGGGGGGGGGGGGGGCCGGCCCGATGCCGGCCATGCCGCGTTCATGTGACGTTATAGCGCAGGGCCGGGTGGGTGCCGTAAATTCACGGTATACATTAGCCCCAATCGTGGTCAAGCCCGCGGCCAACAAAAATCCCGTATGCACGCTGCCTGCAAAACCCTTTTCCTGGCGCTGCTCATCAGCCTGGTGCTTTTTGCGATTGCCTTCGGCACGCCTGTGCTGAGCATGTTCACTTCGGCCAAGGTCCTGGAATGGGTGGGCTGTGCATCGGCCGGTTTTGACACACCGGCCATACGCTGCGGCTACGGCGGTGGCGGCGCGGTCAGCGAGCGCTTTGGTCCGCTGAGCTACTGGTTCACCACCTTGCTGGCGCCTTATTTCCTGGTCAAGCACTTCTGGGATGTGATGCTGGCCTGGCTGGCGCTGATCCTGCTGTTTGGCGGGCTGGCTACCGTCTGCGGCAACAGCAAGCCTGCGCCGAAACGGCCTGCATGGCCGGACACGCGCCCTGAAACCTGAGCGCATATTTTGGCCTTTTTGCCTATGATGGATGCGTCGCTTGCAAAGACGGAGGCATCATGGACGCTGACCTTGAAAGCTTGTCGCGTGAACAGCTCATCGCTGAAGTGAAGAGATTGCGGCAGGGCATTCGCGAACACCGCGACAGCACCGGGCACGAGCTGTGCTGGCACCATCCCGCGCTGTGGTCGCTGCTGCCGGAAAAGACAGATCCGCTTCCGGTGGTGCCCGACTGGCCGCAATTTTTGCAGGGCTGCCTGCGCTACCGCCAGTCGCTCGACGAACAATTGCCGCAGGCCCCCCGGAGCGACAAGCCCTACCGGGACTGACTTTACAAAGCTGGGCTGGAAACAGGTGCAATTACGGTAATAATGCAACTAGATTGCGTTAATTGAAAATCAGTAGCCCTTCATCGCTGCGCCCAACTTTCCTTCCATGACTGACCGCCCGGCCGACCCGATAGACACCCTGCTTTCCGCCCACGGACTGCGCCGCACGGCGGCGGCGCGGCTGGTGCTGGGCTGGCTGCTGGCGCACCCCGACATCAGCTACACCCATGCGCAGCTGCAGGCGGCGCTGGCGGACGATGCCGAGCTGGCGCTGGACCGCGTCACCCTGTACCGCTTGATAGATCGGCTCACGCAGGTGGGGCTCTTGCTGTGCCGCGTCGATGCCAAACGCGTGCGGCGCTACCAGGCCATGCCCAGCAGCGTGCACGCGATCCCGCACTTTGAATGCCAGAGCTGCCACCGCGACAGCTCGCTGGACGGCGCGTTCTCAGGGGCCCTGAAAGCCAATGCCAATGACCTGGAGCGTGCCGCGCAGACCGCGCTGGAAGCGCTCAAGGCCCTGGGTTACCAGGGCACCAGCATGGACTTCGCGGTGCGCGGCGTCTGTGCCGACTGCGCAACGGCGGCGCCGGCGACGGCTTTTTCATGATCAGCACGCGCCAGCTGGTTTACCGCTACGCGGGCGGTGGCCCCGAACTGCGCTTCGAGGACGTGGACGTGGCCCAGGGCGGCGTGCTGCTGCTGCGCGGCGCTTCGGGCTCGGGCAAGTCGACCTGGCTGGCGCTGGCCGCCGGTTTGCTGGCGCCGGCCGAAGGCGAGATCACGGTGGCGGGGCAATCATTGAAGACATTGGGCAAGCTTGCGAGTGATGCCTGGCGTGCTGCCACTGTCGGCTTTCTGCCGCAGAAATTGCATTTGAGCGCGGCGCTCACGGTGCATGGCAACCTGGCCATGGCGCAGTGGGCCGCGGGCCGGCCGGCCGACGAAAGCCGCATCGGCGAGGCGCTGGCCGCGCTCGACGTGCAGGCGCTGGCGCAGCGCAAGCCGGCGCAGCTCTCGGGCGGCCAGGCGCAGCGCGTGGCGCTGGCGCGCGCGGTGCTGCTCAAGCCGCGGGTGATCCTGGCGGACGAGCCTACGGCCAGCCTGGACGACGAGGCCGCGTCGGCTTCGCTGGACTTGCTGCGGGCCACGGCGCGGCAGCAGGGCGCGACGCTGGTGATCGCCACGCACGATGCGCGCGTGGCGGAGTTTTTCAGGGACGAAAAAAGCCTCAAGGCCCTGCAACTGGGGCGCCGGCCAACATGAAGACGATTGCTTTCGCCTGGCGCTACCTGTGGTCGCGTCCGCTGGCCGCGGCGCTCAACCTGCTGCTGCTGACACTGGGCCTGGCGTCCATCACATTTTTGCTGCTGGTGGGCCACCAGATCAACCAGGCCTTCGACCGCGACCTGGCGGGCATCGACGTGGTGGTGGGCGCCAAGGGCAGCCCCATGCAGCTTATCCTCTCGGGCGTGTTCCACCTCGACGTGCCGACCGGCAATGTGCCGCTGGCAGCGGTGAAGGAACTCGAAAAACACCCGCAGGTCGCCAAGATCATTCCGATCAGCCTGGGCGACAGCTTTCGCGGCTTTCGCATCGTGGGCACCACGCCCGACTACATCAGCCACTACGAGGCGCAACTGGCGCAGGGCACGCTGTGGGCCAAGCCCATGCAGGCGGTGATAGGTGCGCAGGTCGCGCGGCAGACCGGCCTCAAAGTGGGCGACAGCTTCACCGGCACGCACGGCCTGGGCGGCGGCGGTGAAGAGCACAAACTGAGCCCCTATGTGGTGTCCGGTGTACTGTCGCCCAGCCGCACGGTGCTGGACCGCCTGGTGCTGACGGCCACCGAATCGGTCTGGCAGGTGCACGAGACCGATACCGCGCTGGACGACGACGACCGCAAGGTGCTGGAAGAAGACCGCGAAATCACGCTGGCGCTGATCCAGTACAAAACGCCGCTGGCGGCGGTGACCTTCCCGCGCTACATCAACAGCAGCACCGAGATGCAGGCCGCGGCGCCGGCGCTGGAGATCACGCGCTTGCTCAGCATGGTGGGCGTGGGCACCGACGTGCTGCGCGCACTGGCCGGCGTGCTGCTGCTCACGGCCGGCCTGAGCGTGTTCATCGCGCTGTGGGGCGCGGTGCGCGAGCGCCGGGCCGACCTGGCGCTGCTGCGCATGCTGGGCGCGCCGCCGCGCAAGGTGGCCGGCCTGCTGCTGTGCGAGGCACTGTGGCTGGCCTTGCTGGCCACTGTGCTGGGCGTGATGGCGGGGCAGGGCCTGACGGCGCTGCTGGGCTGGGCGCTGCAGCTCGAAAAATCTGTGTTGATCGGCGCGATGTCGTGGCCGGTCGAACTGGTAAGTGTGCCGGTATTGGCCCTGGGGGTGGCGCTGGCGTCCGCGCTGCTGCCCGCCTGGGAGGCCTACCGGGTCAGTGTGTTTGAACTTCTCCAATCAAGGTAACTTTTATGCCAAGCCTTCGTTTCGCCCAGCAATTCCTCAAGTTCTCGCCCGTCCTGGGCGGCGTGGCCGCGCTGGCCCTGAGCGCCACTTTTTCGCTGGCCCATGCGCAGCACAGCGACAAGGAAACCAAGGAAGACATCCAGCGCCACCGCGCCATGGCCGCCGCCCATGAAAACGCGGCCAAATGCCTGGAGTCGGGTAAAAAAGACGAGGTCTGCGAAAAAGAACTGCAGGCCGCTTGCAAAGGGCTGGCCGTCGGCAAATACTGCGGCATGAAGCACGTTCACTGAGCCTGGGGCATCATCAGGCCTGAACCGTCGCCACACCCCCAGGAGTCCCGCATGCACCCCATCCTTCGCCATTGCCTGAGCCACGCCGGCGCGCTGGCCTGCGGCCTGTCCATTACGGCCGCGGGCCTGCAGGCGCAGACCCTGTCTTCGCCGGTGGCGGGCGGCGCCAAGCCGGCTGCTGCTGCGGCGCCGGGTTTTGACCTGCCGGTGGGCCAGGGTGCGGGCGTGCATGGCGCCAACAGCCCGTTCCCGCCGCTGGCGGCCCGCACTGACGTGGTGCCCTGGTCGGTGCTGACGGCGGTGAAAACCAAAAGCGAGAAGAACCGCATCCTGCCGGTCTTTACCCTGGACCAGATGGCGCTGAACCAGAAGACGCAGCGCATCCAGGGTTTCATGATGCCGCTGGACCCGGGCGAAAAACAAAAGCATTTCCTGCTGTCGTCGGTGCCGCTGACCTGCGCCTTCTGCCTGCCCGGCGGGCCGGAGAGCATGGTCGAGGTCAAGACCAAGACGCCGGTGAAGTACAGCATGGAGCCGGTGGTGGTGGAGGGGCGCTTCCTGGTCCTCAATGACGATTCCTACGGCCTCTATTACCGGATCACGGATGCCACCAGCGTCAAATAAGCGCCGCTCACAAAACCCTCCTGGCGTTGTTGCGCCGCCTTGCCGTACTGGTGTACTGTCTGCGGCGACGCGCCTAGCCAGGACCGCTTCGCTGGGTTTTGTGAACGGCTTCAAGTCAGGACTCCTTCGTCCATGAATGCCTTGTCGCGCGTTCCAGCGCGGACCTTGCCCTGGCTGTTGGCCGCCGCGCTGCTGCTTGCGCAACTGCTGGGGCTGATGCACGGCGTGGTGCATGGCCCGCAGGCGCATGTCCATGCGCAATCACATGTGCAYCACGACGGCCATCAGCATCAGCAGGAACACTCTGCGCTTGCGCATGCCGAAGAAGAGGGCGACGACGGCTGGCTGGCCTCGTTGTTTTCCTCGCATGACGGCGATTCGGACTGCCGCCTGTTCGACCAGGCCAGCCATGGCCAGGCGGCGCCTGCGTTTCCCCTGCTGAGTTTGCCGCTGGTGCTGTCCAGCGTGGCTTTTGACATCTCCCGCGGCGAAGCACTCGCCCGCTGGGCGGCGCTGTTCGACGCGCGCGGCCCGCCTTCCACTCGCTGAATTTCCCCTCTGCTTGTTTAGCGCCGGCCGCCAGGCCAGGCGCAGCTTTGCTCTTCTTCTTTTCCGATTCAGCGAGTCATCATGAAACCACCTTTTATCAGCCACGCGCTTTGCGTCGCGGCAACGCTCTCTTGCGGCCTGGCGAATGCCCAGACCGCCTCGCCGGCGCCCGCGCCCAGCCTGAAAGAAATCACCGTCACCGGCAACCCGCTCGGTTCCACCGATCTGATCGCGCCCGCGGCGCAGTACTCGGGTGCCGGGCTGCTGTTGCGCGCCAAAACCACGCTGGGCGAAACCCTGGACGGCGTGCCCGGTGTGAGCAGCACCTACTTCGGCCCCAACGCGAGCCGCCCCATCATCCGCGGCCTGGACGGCGACCGCATCCGCATCCTGGGCAATGGCGGCGCGACGCTGGATGCTTCCAGCCTGAGCTATGACCACGCGGTGACGGCCGATCCCATCAGCATCGAACGCGTCGAGGTGCTGCGCGGCCCCGGCGCCTTGCTTTATGGCGGCAGCGCCGTGGGCGGTGTGGTCAACGTCATCGACAACCGCATCCCGCGCGAGGCGCTGTTCGATGAAAAGGGCGGCGTGGGCGGCAAGGTCGACCTGGGCCTTGCCAGCGGCAACCGCGAGAAACGCAGCGGCGTGCTGCTCGAAGGCGGCAACAACCGTTACGCCCTGCATGTGGATGTGTTCAACCGCGAAACCGGTGACGTGAAGGTGCCCACGGACCTGGCCTGCGGCAAGGGCGGCGTGAACACCATTACCAACCGCATCTGCAATTCCGACAGCAAAGTCCGCGGCGGCGCGGCCGGCGGTTCGGTGTTTTTTGACCACGGCTACCTGGGCGCGTCGGTCAGCACTTACCGCAGCAACTACGGCACGGTGGCCGAAGACGACGTGACGATCGACATGAAGTCGAATCGCGTGGCGCTGGAAGGCGAGGTGCGCGACCTGGGCGGCTTCATCCGCAGCGTGAAGGGCCAGTTGAGCCACACCGACTACCAGCACACCGAGTTTGAAGGCCCGAATCCCGGCACCGTGTTCAAGAACAAGGGCAGCGATCTGCGGCTGGAAGCGCGGCATGCGCGCATCGGAAACCTGGAGGGCCTGGTCGGCTTCCAGGCCGAGAACAACCGCTTCTCGGCCGACGGCGCGGAGGCTTTCGCACCCTACAGCAAGACTTCGCAGAACGCCATGTTCGCTTATGAAGAGTACGCCACGGGCTGGGGCAAACTCAGTTTTGGAGGGCGGCTGGAGTCGGTCAAGGTGGAGTCGCTGGGCAACCCGCTGGTGGCGCGCTTCGCACCGCTGACGCGCGACTTCACGCCGCACAGCTATGCGCTGGGTGCTTTGTGGAACGCGGCGCCGGGCTGGCAACTCACCAGCAACCTGGCTTACACCGAACGCGCGCCCAAGGACTATGAACTCTTCGCCCAGGGCCCCCATGTGGCGACCAAGGCCTGGGAAACCGGCGACCCCACCCTGGGCAAGGAAAAGTCGACCAGCCTGGACCTGGGCGCCAACTGGAAGTCGGGCGCCAACAGTTTTAGCGCCAACGCCTATGTGCACCGCTTCAAGAACTACGTCGGGCTGCTGGCCACGGGCAACCAATACGGGCAGGAAGACGGTGCACTGAACCCCGCCGACCTGGATGGCGACGGTGTGGACGACAGCAACCCGGACAACAGCCTGCTGCCGGAGTTTGCCTACACCGGCGTGCGCGCGCGCTTCGTGGGCCTGGAAGCCAGCGGCAACATACGCCTGTTGGAAGGCGCGTCCAGCCTGGACCTGGCGCTGCGCGGGGACGTCGTGCGCGCCACCAACCTCAGCAACGGCCAGCCGCTGCCGCGCATCGCGCCGGCACGCCTGGGCGCCAGCCTGATCTGGGCCAGCGGGCCTTGGGGCAGCAGCATAGGTTTTGACCACTCGATGGCGCAGAACCGCGTGGCCGCCGGCCAGCGCGCCACTTCGGCTTACACGCTGTGGAACCTGGCGGCCACCTACCGCATGAAGGCCGGCGCCAGCAACGTCCTCTGGTACGCAAAGGTGGATAACCTGACCAACCAGCTGGCCTACAGCGCGGCCTCGGTGCTGACGACCACGGCTTTCCTCAAGGCGCCGCTGCCGGGGCGCAGCCTGAAAGTGGGAATGCAGCTGGCATTCTAGGCAGCCACCGGGAGCATGGGCCGGGCATGTCGCGGTGGTTCGCAAGCTAAGATTACGCCAATGAACACGCTTGTCTTTGAGTCCCTGTTCCCGGTTGTGCTGTTGATCGCCGCGGGGTTTTTCGCCGGCCGGGCGCAGTGGATCGGGGCGAATGCCATCAAGGACCTTTCAAACCTGATCTTCCTGCTGCTCACGCCGGCCCTGCTGTTTCGCACCATGAGCCGGGTGCGCATCGAGCAGCTCGATTTCAAGCCGGTGCTGGCCTACTTCCTGGCGGTCATCGTGCTTTTTGGCGGCACCCTGCTGGTGCAGGGCTTCAACCGCCGCGCCGCCGTGCTGGCGCTGGCCAACACCTTTTCCAACACCGTCATGATCGGCATCGCGCTGATAGGCTTGATGTACGGGCCCCAGGGCCTGGTGACGCTGTTCACGCTGGTCTCGGTGCATTCGCTGGTGCTGCTGACCAGCGCCACCGTGGTGCTGGAGCTTGCGGTGGCCCATGAACAAAAACTCGGCACCAGCGACGAAGTGACGAGCGCGCCGCGGCACCCGGTGGCTACCGTGATGATGGCCGTGAAAAACGCGCTGCTGCACCCGGTGCCGCTCCCCATCATCGCCGGGCTGCTGTTCGCGCAGACCGGTTTCACGATTCCCGCGGTCGTCGACAAACCCCTGGAACTGCTGGCCACCGCCTTCGGCCCGCTCGCGCTGGTGCTGGTCGGTGTGACGCTGGCCAACACGCGTGTGGGCGAGCACTGGCGCCAGGCGCTGGCCCTGGCCGGGGTGAAGAATTTGCTGCACCCGCTGCTGGTGTTCGGCCTGTGCCGGCTGCTGGGCGTGAGCGGCGTGCCCATGGCGGTGATGGTGGTGGCTTCGGCCCTGCCGATCGGCGCCAACGTGTTCTTGTTTTCCCAGCGCTACAAGGTCGCCGAAGAGCTGATCACCGCCAGCGTGGTGGTCTCCACCGCGCTGGCCCTGGTGACGCTGACCGTGGTGCTGATCCTGGTCGGCCATTTCGGCTGACGCCTAATCCGGAGTCTTTCTGATGCAATTCCTCCAGTCATTGCCGGTGTCGGCGCAGACCATAGGCCTGCTGCTGCTGTCCAACGTGTTCATGACCTTCGCCTGGTACGGCCACCTGAAGAACCTGGCGACCTCGCCCTGGTACGTCGCCGCGCTGATCAGCTGGGGCATCGCCCTGTTTGAATACCTGCTGCAGGTACCCGGCAACCGCATAGGCTTCACCCAGTTCAGCGTCGGCCAGCTCAAGATCATGCAGGAGGTCATCACCCTCAGCGTGTTCGTGCCCTTCGCGGTGTTCTACCTGAACGAGCCGCTCAAGCTCGATTACCTGTGGGCGGCGCTGTGCATGGTCGGCGCCGTTTACTTTATCTTCCGCTCCGCCTGATCCGCGCAATGGCTGTTTAGCCAAGCAGGGGCCGCGGAACCGGCTTCGCCGGGCCGCAGGCGCAGCGGCCCCCTCGGGGGGCAGGGAGCTACACGAAGTGAGCGACCGTGGGGGCGGGTTAAACTTCCGGCAGTTACAAAAACGTCATATTTTTGACTTAATTCCTGAGGAAACAACATGCTGTTTGGCAAATTGCTGCCGCGCGAAGGCAATTTTTTCGAGATGTTCAACCAGCATGCAGAACGCATCGTGGAGGCGGCCCACGCCTTTTCCAAGCTGGTCGCCAACTACAGCGACGTGGAAAAGCGCGAAGCCTTCAACCGCGAAGTCGACCATGCCGAACGCGCCGCCGACCGCATCACGCATGAAGTCAACCGCGCGTTGCACAAGACCTTCATCACGCCCATCGACCGCGAGCAGATCCACAAGCTCATCAACACCATGGACGACGTGGCAGACCTGATCCAGGATTCGGCCGAAACCATGGCGCTGTATGACGTACGCCACATGACGGAGGACATCGTCCGGCTGACCGACCTCAGCGTCAAATGCTGCGAGCGCCTGCAGGACGCCGTGGCGCTGATCGAAAAAGTCAGCGACGCCGCGACGGCCGAAGCCGCGCTCAAGACCTGCGAGGAAATCGACAAGCTTGAATCCGACGCCGACCGCGTGATGCGCTCGGCCATGAGCCGGCTGTTCCGCGAAGAGCCCGACGTGCGCGAAGTCATCAAGCTCAAGGCTGTGTACGAATTGCTCGAAACCATCACCGACAAGTGCGAGGACGTGGCCAACCTGATCGAGGGCATCGTCCTCGAGAACTCCTGAACCCGGGCGCCTGAATCATGCAAACCGTACAGGCCGCCCTGTGGGTGGTGTTCCTGCTGGTCTTCCTGGCCATCGCCTTCGACTTCATGAACGGCTTTCATGACGCGGCCAATTCCATCGCCACGGTGGTCTCGACGGGCGTGCTCAAGCCGGGGCAGGCGGTGTTGTTCGCCGCCTTCTTCAACTTCCTCGCGTATTTCATCTTCCACCTGAGCGTGGCGGCGACCATAGGCAAGGGCATCGTGATGCCCGGGGTGGTCGACACCCATGTGGTGTTCGGCGCGCTGGCGGGGGCGATCACCTGGAACATCGTCACCTGGTACTACGGCATTCCCAGCAGTTCCTCGCATGCGCTGATAGGCGRCATCGTGGGGGCCGTGATCGCCAAGGCCGGCGCCAGTGCGCTGATCGCTTCAGGCGTCTTCAAGGTGGTGGCCTTTATTTTCGTGTCGCCCCTGCTGGGGTTCTTGCTGGGTTCGCTGATGATGGTGGCGGTGGCCTGGGTGTGTCGCAGGACGACCCCGTCGAAGGCCGACCGATGGTTTCGCCGGCTGCAGCTGGTGTCCGCGGGCGCCTACAGCCTGGGCCATGGCGGCAACGACGCGCAGAAAACCGCCGGCATCATCTGGCTGCTGCTGATCGCCGCGACCACCAGCAACGTGCAGGGCCTGCCGGTCTGGATG
>NZ_JBFUBY010000129.1:0-11327 GCF_056405515.1 Polaromonas sp. P1_G2 | reverse complement strand
CAAGTAATTCTTGGTGTTCGAGAAGGCTGGAAGACCGTAGTCGGGCTTCCAGCCTTTCGTGTTTCAAGGAGCACACCGAAAAGCAGACTTAACCGTCTGCTTTCCAGTGTTTTCTGACCCCGACTGCAGAAAACGCCTTGGTTCGGGTGACGTGCAATGCGTCACCGTCCGCCATGGTTGGTAGTGGCCAACCACCAAGCTGCCTGAATACGTGGTGTATTTGGGCACGAGAGTCGCCAGAGCCCATCAACGCGGAGAACTCATGGCCTATTCCTACACCGAACGTAAACGCATCCGCAAAAGCTTCGGCAACCGCGAAAGCGTGTTGACTGTTCCCTATTTGCTGCAAATGCAGAAAGACGCGTACACAGCGTTCCTGCAAGCCGACCGTGCCCCCCAGAAGCGCACCATCGAAGGCCTGCAGGCAGCGTTTGACAACGCATTCCCCATCGTCTCGCACAATGGTTTTGTCGAGATGAAGTTCATCGAGTACAACCTGGCCAAGCCCGCCTTCGACGTGCGCGAGTGCCAGACCCGTGGACTCACATTCGCCTCGGCCGTGCGCGCCAAGGTGCAGCTGATCATTTATGACCGCGAATCATCCACGTCGCAGTCCAAGGTGGTCAAGGAAGTGAAAGAGCAGGAAGTCTATATGGGCGAAGTGCCGCTCATGACCGACAAGGGCTCCTTTGTGATCAACGGGACCGAACGCGTGATCGTGTCCCAGCTGCACCGCTCCCCCGGCGTGTTCTTTGAACACGACAAGGGCAAAACCCACAGCTCGGGCAAGCTGCTGTTCTCGGCTCGTATCATCCCCTACCGCGGTTCCTGGCTCGACTTCGAGTTCGACCCGAAGGACGTGCTGTACTTTCGCGTCGACCGCCGCCGCAAGATGCCGGTCACCATCCTGCTCAAGGCTATCGGCCTGAACCCGGAATCCATCCTCGCGAACTTCTTCGTGTTCGACAACTTCCGCCTGATGGACAGCGGCGCGCAGATGGAATTCGTCGCCGAGCGCATGCGCGGTGAAGTGGCCCGCTTCGACATCACCGACAAGAACGGCAAGGTCGTCGTCGCCAAGGACAAGCGCATCACGGTTCGCCACACCCGCGAACTCGAGCAAAGCAACACCACCACCATYAGCGTGCCGGAAGACTTCCTGGTCGGCCGCGTGGTCGYCAAGAACATCGTTGACGCCGAAACCGGCGAAATCATCGCCAAGGCCAATGACGAACTGACCGAAGTGCTGCTGAAGAAGCTGCGCGTGGCCGGCGTGCAGGACCTGCAGGTGCTGTACACCAACGAACTCGACCAGGGCGCGTACATCTCGCAAACCCTGCGCGCCGATGAAACGGCCGACGAGTTCGCCGCGCGCGTGGCGATCTACCGCATGATGCGCCCCGGCGAGCCGCCGACGGAAGACGCGGTGCAGGCCCTGTTCCAGCGCCTGTTCTACAACCCGGACACCTACGACCTGTCGCGCGTGGGCCGCATGAAGTTCAACGCCCGCGTCGGCCGCGACTCCTCCACCGGCCCCATGGTCATGACCAACGAGGACATCCTCGCCGTGGTCAAAATCCTGGTCGACCTGCGCAACGGCAACGGCGAAGTCGATGACATCGATCACCTCGGCAACCGCCGCGTCCGCTGTGTCGGCGAACTCGCCGAAAACCAGTACCGCACCGGCCTGGCGCGTATCGAAAAGGCCGTGAAAGAGCGCCTCGGCCAGGCCGAGCAAGAGCCGCTGATGCCGCACGACCTGATCAACAGCAAGCCGATCTCCGCCGCCCTGAAAGAATTCTTCGGCGCATCGCAGCTGTCGCAGTTCATGGACCAGACGAATCCGCTGTCCGAGATCACCCACAAGCGCCGTGTTTCGGCCCTTGGCCCGGGCGGCTTAACCCGCGAACGCGCCGGTTTCGAAGTGCGCGACGTGCAYGTGACCCATTACGGCCGCGTCTGCCCGATTGAAACGCCCGAAGGCCCGAACATCGGCCTGATCAACTCGCTGGCCTTGTACGCCCGCCTCAACGAGTACGGTTTCATCGAAACCCCGTACCGCCGTGTGGTGGACAGCAAGATCACCGACCAGATCGACTACCTGTCGGCCATCGAAGAAGGCAAGTACGTGATCGCCCAGGCCAATGCCCTGCTGGACGAGTCCGGCAAGCTGACCGGCGACCTGGTGTCCGCCCGTGAAAACGGCGAATCCGTGCTGGTCGGCGCCGAGCGCATCCAGTACATGGACGTGTCCCCTGCGCAGATCGTCTCGGTGGCGGCTTCCCTCGTGCCTTTCCTGGAGCACGATGACGCCAACCGCGCGCTGATGGGCGCCAACATGCAGCGCCAGGCTGTGCCTGTACTGCGTCCCGAGAAGGCCTTCGTCGGCACCGGCATCGAGCGCGTTTCCGCGGTCGACTCCGGAACCGTGGTGACGGCCAATCGCGGCGGTGTTGTCGATTACGTCGATGCCACCCGCATCGTGGTGCGCGTCAATGATGCGGAAGCCCTGGCCGGCGAAGTCGGCGTGGACATCTACAACCTGATCAAGTACCAGCGTTCCAACCAGAACACCAACATCCACCAGCGCCCCATCGTCAAGATGGGCGACAAGCTGGCCAAGGGTGATGTGATCGCCGACGGCGCATCGACGGACATCGGCGAGCTGGCCCTGGGCCAGAACATGCTGGTGGCTTTCATGCCCTGGAACGG
The DNA here is from genome assembly GCF_056405515.1 of Polaromonas sp. P1_G2. Classification (NCBI taxonomy): domain Bacteria; kingdom Pseudomonadati; phylum Pseudomonadota; class Betaproteobacteria; order Burkholderiales; family Comamonadaceae; genus Polaromonas; species Polaromonas sp. P1_G2. Next base: position 8,615 of record NZ_JBFUBY010000129.1, on the reverse strand, counting down.
CTACAACTTCGAGGATTCGATCCTGATCTCCGAGCGTGTGGTGGCCGAAGACCGCTACACCTCGATTCACATCGAAGAACTCGTGGTGATGGCCCGCGATACCAAGCTGGGCTCCGAAGAAATCACGCGCGACATTCCCAACCTGTCCGAGCAGCAGCTCAACCGCCTTGACGAGTCCGGCATTATTTATGTCGGTGCTGAAGTCCAGCCGGGCGACACGCTGGTCGGCAAGGTCACGCCCAAGGGCGAGACCACGCTGACGCCGGAAGAAAAACTGCTGCGCGCCATCTTCGGCGAAAAAGCCAGCGACGTGAAAGACACCTCGCTGCGTGTGAGCCAGGGTTCGCAAGGCACCGTCATCGACGTGCAGGTCTTCACCCGTGAAGGCATTGTTCGCGACAAGCGCGCCCAGCAGATCATCGACGACGAGCTCAAGCGTTTCCGCCTGGACCTGAACGACCAGTTGCGCATCGTGGAAGCCGACGCGTTCGACCGTATCGAAAAGATGCTGGTCGGCAAGGTCGCCAACGGCGGGCCGAAGAAGCTCGCCAAGGGCAGCAAGATCGACAAGGCCTACCTGGCCGACGTCGAGAAGTACCACTGGTTCGACATCCGCCCGGCGGACGACGATGTGGCTTCGCAGCTGGAAAGCGTGAAGAACGCCATGGAGCAGACGCGCCACAGCTTCGACCTGGCTTTCGAAGAAAAGCGCAAGAAGCTCACGCAGGGCGACGAACTGCCGGCCGGCGTGCTGAAGATGGTCAAGGTTTACCTGGCCGTCAAGCGCCGCCTGCAACCCGGCGACAAGATGGCCGGCCGCCACGGCAACAAGGGTGTGGTGTCCAAGATCGTTCCGGTCGAAGACATGCCCTACATGGCCGACGGCACGCCGTGCGACATCGTGCTGAACCCGCTGGGCGTGCCTTCGCGCATGAACGTGGGCCAGGTGCTTGAAGTCCACCTGGGCTGGGCCGCCAAGGGTCTGGGCCAGCGTATCGGCGACATGCTGCAAGCCGAAGCCAAGGTGGCCGAGCTGCGCAAGTTCATGGACACGCTGTACAACAAGTCCGGCCGCACCGAAGACCTGGCCAAGCTGTCGGACACCGACGTGCTCGAGATGGCCAGCAACCTGGCCACCGGCGTGCCGTTCGCGACGCCAGTGTTCGACGGTGCTTCGGAAGAAGACATCATGACCATGCTCAAGCTGGCCTACCCGGACGACATCGCCAAGGCCAAGGGCCTGACGGCGACGCGCACCCAGGCCCAGCTGTACGACGGGCGCACGGGCGACCAGTTCGAGCGCACGACGACGGTCGGCTACATGCACGTCCTGAAACTTCACCATCTGGTGGACGACAAGATGCACGCCCGTTCGACCGGCCCCTACAGCCTGGTCACGCAGCAGCCCCTGGGCGGCAAGGCGCAGTTCGGTGGACAGCGTTTCGGCGAGATGGAGGTCTGGGCGCTGGAAGCCTACGGCGCCGCCTACACGCTGCAGGAAATGCTCACCGTCAAGTCCGACGACGTGCAGGGCCGTACCAAGGTGTACGAGAGCATCGTCAAGGGCGAGCACGCGATCACGGCCGGCATGCCCGAGTCGTTCAACGTGCTGGTCAAGGAAATCCGTTCGCTCGGTATCGACATCGAGCTGGAACGCAGCTAATCAACAGGAAAGAAAAGGATTTAACTCATGAAATCATTACTCGACCTGTTCAAGCAATTCACGCCGGATGAGCATTTCGATGCCATCAAGATCGGCATGGCCTCGCCCGAGAAGATCCGTTCGTGGTCTTTCGGCGAAGTCAAGAAGCCTGAAACCATCAACTACCGCACCTTCAAGCCCGAGCGCGACGGTCTTTTTTGCGCCAAGATTTTTGGCCCCATCAAGGACTACGAATGCCTGTGCGGCAAGTACAAGCGCCTCAAGCACCGCGGTGTCATTTGCGAGAAGTGCGGCGTTGAAGTCACGCAGACCAWGGTCCGCCGCGAGCGCATGGGTCACATCGACCTGGCCGCACCGTGCGCGCACATCTGGTTCCTGAAGTCGCTGCCTTCGCGTCTGGGCCTGGTGCTCGACATGACGCTGCGCGACATCGAACGCGTGCTCTACTTTGAAGCATACGTGGTGACCGACCCCGGCATGACCCCGCTGAAGAAATTCAGCATCATGTCGGAAGACGATTACGACGCCAAGCGCAAGGAATACGGTGACGAGTACACCGCCAAGATGGGCGCCGAAGGCATCAAGGACCTGCTCGAAGGGCTGGACCTGGACGTCGAAATCGACAAGCTGCGCAACGACCTGACCGGTTCCGAAATCAAGATCAAGAAAAACGCCAAGCGCTTGAAATTGATGGAAGCGTTCAAGAAGTCCGGCATCAAGCCGGGCTGGATGGTGCTCGACGTGCTGCCCGTGCTGCCGCCGGACCTGCGTCCGCTGGTGCCGCTGGACGGCGGCCGCTTCGCGACCTCCGACCTGAACGACCTGTACCGCCGCGTCATCAACCGCAACAGCCGCCTGCGCCGCCTGCTGGAACTGAAGGCTCCTGAAATCATCGCGCGCAATGAAAAGCGCATGCTGCAGGAAGCCGTCGACTCGCTGCTGGACAACGGCCGCCGCGGCAAGGCCATGACGGGCGCCAACAAGCGCGCRCTGAAGTCTCTSGCCGACATGATCAAGGGCAAGTCRGGCCGTTTCCGCCAGAAYTTGCTGGGCAARCGCGTCGACTACTCCGGCCGTTCCGTGATCACCGTGGGCCCGACGCTCAAGCTGCACCAGTGCGGCCTGCCCAAGCTGATGGCGCTGGAACTGTTCAAGCCTTTCATCTTTGCGCAGCTCGAAAGCCGTGGCATCGCCACGACCATCAAGGCCGCCAAGAAGGAAGTCGAATCCGGCACGCCGGTGGTCTGGGACATCCTGGAAGAGGTCATCAAGGAACACCCCGTGATGCTGAACCGTGCGCCCACGCTGCACCGCCTSGGCATCCAGGCCTTYGAGCCSATSCTGRTCGAAGGCAAGGCCATCCAGCTGCACCCGCTCGTCTGCTCSGCCTTCAACGCCGACTTCGACGGCGACCAGATGGCCGTCCACGTGCCGCTGTCGGTGGAAGCGCAGATGGAAGCCCGCACCCTGATGCTGGCTTCGAACAACATCTTGTTCCCCGCCAACGGCGAGCCCTCCATCGTTCCTTCGCAGGACGTTGTGCTGGGTCTCTACTACACGACCCGCGACCGTACCAACGGCAAGGGCGAAGGCCTGGTGTTCTCGGACACCGGCGAAGTCCGCCGCGCGTTCGACGCGGGTGAACTCGACCTGAACGCCCGCATCAGCGTGCGCCTGACCGAGTACACCAAAGACAAAGCCACCGGCGAATTCGTGCCGTCGACCAAGCTGTGGGAAACCACCGGCGGCCGCGCGCTGCTGTCCGAGATCCTGCCCAAGGGCCTGCCTTTCTCCAACATCAACAAGGCGTTGAAGAAGAAGGAAATCTCCAAGCTCATCAACGTGTCTTTCCGCAAGTGCGGATTGAAAGAGACCGTGGTGTTCGCCGACAAGCTGCTGCAGTCGGGCTTCCGCCTGGCGACCAAGGCCGGCATCTCGATTTGCATCGACGACATGCTGATCCCCAAGGAAAAGCCGGCCATCATTGCGCGCGCCCAGAAGGAAGTCAAAGAGATCGAGCAGCAGTATGTCTCGGGCCTGGTGACCTCCGGCGAGCGCTACAACAAGGTGGTCGACATCTGGGGCAAGTCCGGCGACGAAGTGTCCAAGGTGATGATGGCCCAGCTCTCCAAGGAGCGCGTCATCGACCGCAACGGCAAGGAAGTCGAGCAGGAATCCTTCAACTCCATCTACATGATGGCCGACTCCGGTGCCCGCGGTTCCGCGGCGCAGATTCGCCAGGTCGCCGGTATGCGCGGTTTGATGGCCAAGCCTGACGGCTCCATCATCGAAACGCCGATTACCGCCAACTTCCGAGAAGGTCTGAACGTGCTGGAGTACTTCATCTCCACCCACGGCGCCCGTAAGGGCCTGGCCGACACGGCGCTGAAAACCGCCAACTCCGGTTACCTCACGCGCCGCCTGTGCGACGTGGTGCAGGATCTGGTGGTCACGCAAGACGACTGCGGCACGCAAGAAGGCTCGCTCATGCGCGCCATCGTTGAAGGCGGTGAAGTCATCGAATCGCTGCGCGACCGTATCCTCGGCCGCACCGCGGTGGAAGACGTGCTGCACCCCGAGAACCGCTCGGTCCTGGCCAAGGCCGGCGTCATGCTGGACGAAGACCTGATCGAAGAGCTCGAAGCAGCCGGTGTGGACGAAGTCAAAGTGCGTACTGCACTGACCTGCGAAACCCGTTTCGGCCTGTGCGCCAAGTGCTATGGCCGCGATCTGGGCCGTGGCGGCCTGATCAACATCGGCGAAGCGGTCGGTATCATCGCCGCCCAGTCGATCGGCGAGCCCGGCACCCAGCTGACGATGCGGACCTTCCACATCGGCGGCGCCGCATCGCGCGCGGCCATCGCCTCCAGCGTCGAAGCCAAGTCCAACGGCGTGATCGGTTTCAACGCACCGATGCGCTATGTGACCAACAGCAAGGGCGAACTGGTTGTGATTGCCCGTTCCGGCGAGATCGTCATCCATGACGAGCACGGCCGCGAGCGCGAGCGCCACAAGGTGCCGTACGGCGCGATTCTGGCGGTGAAAGCCGACCAGACGATCAAGGCCGGCGCCATCCTGGCCAACTGGGACCCGCTGACGCGCCCCATCATTACCGAGTTCGCCGGCAAGGTGGCCTTCGAGAATGTGGAAGAAGGCGTGACGGTTGCCAAGCAGGTTGACGATGTGACGGGCCTGTCCACCCTGGTGGTGATCGATCCGAAACGCCGCGGCGCCACGAAGGTGATCCGTCCGCAGGTCAAGCTGATCGACGCCGCCGGCCACGAAGTCAAGATCCCTGGCACCGATCACTCGGTGACCATCGGCTTCCAGGTGGGCGCGCTGGTCCAGGTGCGCGACGGCCAGGACGTGGGCCCCGGCGAAGTGCTGGCCCGTATCCCGATCGAAGGCCAGAAGACCCGCGACATTACCGGCGGTCTGCCGCGCGTCGCCGAGCTCTTCGAAGCCCGTACGCCGAAAGACAAGGGCACGCTGGCCGAGATGACCGGTACCGTGTCCTTCGGTAAAGAGACCAAAGGCAAGGTTCGCCTGCAGATCACCGATCCCGAAGGCAAGGTCTGGGAAGACCTGGTCCCCAAGGAAAAGAACATCCTGGTGCACGAAGGCCAGGTGGTCAACAAGGGCGAATCGATTGTGGACGGCCCGGCCGACCCGCAAGACATCCTGCGCCTGCTGGGCATGGAAGAGCTGGCCCGCTACATCGTCGACGAAGTGCAGGACGTTTACCGCCTGCAGGGCGTGAAGATCAACGACAAGCACATCGAAGTGATTGTTCGCCAGATGCTGCGCCGCGTGGTCGTTGAAAACGTCGGCGATTCCAGCTACATCGCCGGCGAGCAGGTTGAGCGTTCCGCCATGCTGGACGCCAACGACGCGCTGCGCGCCGACGGCAAGGTCCCGGCCACCTTCAGCAACCTGTTGCTCGGTATCACCAAGGCTTCGCTGTCGACCGATTCGTTCATCTCCGCGGCTTCCTTCCAGGAAACCACCCGCGTGCTCACCGAGGCTGCCATCATGGGCAAGCGCGACGAGCTGCGCGGCCTGAAAGAGAACGTGATCGTCGGCCGCCTGATCCCCGCCGGCACCGGCATGGCCTACCACGAGGCACGCAAAGCCAAGGACCAGATGGACGACGCCGAGCGCCGCGCCATCGCCGAAGCTGAAGCCGCCGAACTGGAGGCGATGCCCGCCGCGGCTGAAACCGGTGGTGGCGACAGCGCCGCTTCCGAGTAAGCCGGCTGACACGCTCCCCGCGCCCTGAAAGGCGCCCGGCCCCGCACCCGCAAAGGTGTGGGGCTTTTTTTTGGGCGCTTGCCGCGTGGCCGCCACACCGGGGAAAGGGCCGGCTTGCCGATCCGGCCCAAAAGCAGTTAACCTCGCGGCAGCCGCCGGCCGGGATCCTCTCCTGCCGGTGTTCTTCAGCATCAAGGAATCCCATGTCCCTCAGCACGCTTGTCCTCATCGTCGTGTTTGCCTTGCTGGTCTTCTGGGCCGTGGGCGCCTACAACCGGCTGGTGCGGCTCAAGAACATCATTGCCAATGCCTTCGGCCAGATCGACGTGCAGCTCAAGCGCCGCTATGACCTGATTCCCAACCTGGTGGAAGCCGCCAAGAAATACCTGCAGCACGAGCAAAGCACGCTGGAAGCCGTGACGCTGGCGCGCAACCAGGCGCGCAGCGCCAGTGATGCGGTGCGCAGCCGGCCCGCCAACGCTGTGGCCGTGACCGCGCTGGCCGTCGCCGAGCAGGCGCTCGAAGGCAGCCTGGGCCGCCTCTTCGCCGTGGCCGAGGCCTACCCCGAACTCAAGGCCGACCAGACCATACGCGAACTCAGTGAAGAACTCACGAGCACCGAAAACAAGGTCGGCTTCGCGCGCCAGGCTTATAACGACGCGGTGCTGGATTACAACAACGCGCAGGGCCAGTTCCCGGCTGTGCTGATCGCCCGCACTTTTGGCTTCGCGCCTTCCGCCATGTTGCGCGCGACCGAGAATGCGACTGAACGCCAGGCTGTCCGTATTCAAATGTAGTGGCGGCAAGATGGTTTGTTTATTGCCGGCTCGGGCCTGATGCGCTTCTTTGAACGGCAGGAAACCGCCCGTGCCCAGACCCTGCGGCTGCTGCTGCTCTTCGGCCTGACCCTGGTCGCCCTGCTGCTGGCCGTCAATGGGGCGCTGGCACTGGCCTGGCGGCTGGTGACGCCGGGCTTCAGCGGCTACCCGGGCTACTTTTTTACCGTCAATACCTCGGTGACCCTGTTGTTCGTGCTGGGCGGCTGGTGGCTGGAGACCTCGGCCCTGAGCAGCGGCGGCGAGGCGCTGGCGCGCCGCGTCGGAGCCCGCGAGGCCTGGCCCGCCAGCCGGGAAGCCGAGCAAAAGCTCAGCAACATCGTGAGTGAGCTGGCCATTGCTGCGAGCATGAAGCCGCCCCTGGCCATGGTGCTGCCGCGCCTGGACGCGATCAATGCTTTCGCCGCGGGCTGGGGCGAGGACGACGCGGTCATTGCCGTCACGCAAGGCGCGCTCGACAAGCTCACGCGCGACGAACTCCAGGGCCTGGTGGCCCATGAACTGAGCCACCTGCGCGAAGGCGACACACGTTTGAACATGCGGCTGGCGGGCATGGTGTTCGGGCTGGAGATGATCTTCAGCCTGGGCCGCAGCATGTGCGGTGCCGACGAGAACGGCCAGCGTTCCTTTCTTGCCTTGCCCGGGTTCCCCATCCTCGTCACCGGATCGCTGGGCTGGCTGGCGGGGCGTGCGCTCAAGGCGGCGATCTCGCGCCAGCGCGAGTTCCTGGCCGATGCGCGTGCCGTGCAGTTCACGCGCAGCCGGGAAGGCCTGGGCGGCGTGCTGCGCAAGGTGGCCGGCGAAGAGGAGCAGGGCATGGCGCCGGCGCGCAGCCTGCACCCGGCGGTGCAGCACATGCTGCTGGTCGATGCCCGCGACCGGGGCAGCTGGTTCGCCAGCCACCCGCCGCTTGCGGAGCGCATCTTCCAGATCTACGGCCGGCCCATGGGGGCACTGTCGATGCGGGATGAACTGCCGACGCGGCCTGACGCGATCTTTTGAACGCAGCGCCATCAACGATGAATTGGTGCCAAGCAAATCACCAATGGTTCGAATGCCGGGGGTGACGCGGCGCACCGAAGTACTGGATACTCCCTATAGGGTGCCAAGGGCACCGCGTTAAATTGTCAGATCAAGAAAAACCAAAGTCTGAAACCGCCTGGAGGCCCCATGAGAACCCCACACCTCGCTAAACTCGCCGTGCCCTTGCTGTGCCTGGCACTCGGCCCCCTCGCCCAGGCGCAAAGCAAGGAGGCGCTCTACACGCGGAGCCTGGCCGCCACCTGCGCCAACTGCCACGGCACCGACGGCAAGGTGGTGCAGGGTTCCCAGGTCACTTCGCTGGCCGGCCTGGATAAAAGCTACATCGTCGCGCAGATGAGCGCCTTCAAGACCGGCGCACGGCCGGCCACCGTGATGCACCAGATCAGCAAGGGCTTCAACGATGCGCAGGTCGAAGCGCTGGCCGGCTACTTTGCCGCACAAAAGAAGTAAGGGGAAAGAACACCATGAACACGCTTCTTCAATCCGGTTTCGCTTCTGCTTCACTCGCCGGCTTCAAGCGCCGCTCCTTCCTGCAATCCACGGCCGCCCTGAGTTTGCTGGGCTTGGCCGGTTGCGCCAGCACTTCCGTGCCGTCCAAGGCCAAGGTCGTGGTGATAGGCGGCGGTTACGGCGGCGCCACCGCCGCCAAGTATGTGCGCCTGCTGTCCGACCACAAAATCGACGTGGTGCTGATCGAGCCGCAGGATGTGTTTATTTCCTGCCCCATTTCCAATCTGGTGCTCAGCGGCGGTAAGCAGCTATCCGATCTCACCACTTCCTACGCAGGCCTGTCGCGCGCACACGGCATCACGGTGGTGAAG
>NZ_JBFUBY010000128.1:0-12341 GCF_056405515.1 Polaromonas sp. P1_G2 | reverse complement strand
CAGGTAGAGTCGTGCCGCATAAGCGCAGCGCAAGGTAAAAACCGTCGGGTAATACTTTTGCGGCATTTGGTTTTATAAATTACGTGCCATTGTAAGAACTCACGCGACGTCCCGTTGTTTGTGAGGTTGGGAGATATCAGATATGACGACGATGGTGTCCAACCTGGAATTGATTCGCCGGGTGCCCCTTTTCTCCGTGTTGACGGCCGCCCAGGCCGCATCGGTCGCCGATACGGTGGTCAAGCGCCGCTTCAAGCGGGGCGAGCCCATCGTCGAGCAGGGCAAAAAATCCAATGCCCTGTCCATCATCCTGACGGGTCGCGCCCGTGTCGTCACTACCGACGCCCGTGGCCGCGAGGTCATCCTGGCGACCATGCACCCCGGCGATTACGTCGGCGAGATGAGCTTGATCGACAACGAACCCCATTCGGCCACGGTGCGCGCCGAGATCCAGACCGACGCCCTGATCCTGGGCCGCCTCGAATTCGCGCGCTGCCTGCCCGAGAACAGTTCCATGGCCTATGCCGTGCTCAAGGGCTTGGTGCAGCGCCTGCGCCACGCCGATCGCCAGATCGAATCGCTGGCCCTGATGGACGTCTACGGCCGCGTGGCCAGGGCCCTGCTGGAATTTGCCAGCGACGACGGCACCGGCAACACCGTGATCCGCGACAAGGTCTCGCGCCAGGATCTGGCCAAGATGGTCGGCGCCTCGCGTGAAATGGTCAGCCGGGTCATGAAAGACCTGGAGGAGCGCGGTTTCATCGAAACCCGGGAAGATGGCTCCGTGCTGGTCAAGGAACGCCTGCACACCCTGGGTTAACGCGCCCAGCMCGCCGCCCGCCATCCGCTTTGGCGCCCCTGGCGCCCTTCAGAGCGCTCGCCCAACTGCGTTAAGCTTCAAGCCGGGCCATGACTTACTCACTTGACACCCTGAACTCCAGAAACTCCCCCGCCACGGGCACGCCCGGCGGCATCAAACGCGCGGGCCGCCGGCGGCCAGGCCTGGCTGCGATCACTGGCGAGGTGGTTGCGCGGCGAACCGGTGGCGGACGGGGAGTCCCACCGCATCCGTTTCTGGCTCAGCCTGGCGTTGTTGCTGGTGGCCTGTACGGCGCTGGAATGGTCGCGCCTCTACCGTTTTGAATTGAAGCTGCCCGGCCATGCGGGCGGGGTGCTGGGCTATCTGGTCGGCTCGATGGGCGAGAACTGGCTGGGATTCGCCGGCTCCGGCCTGGTCTTCATCGCGCTGGGCGTCATCGCCGTGTCGGCCGTGTTCGGTTTTTCGTGGGCCCATGTGGCGCTGCGCGTCGGCGCCTGGATAGACAACCTGATCGATTCGCGCCGCGAAAAGCGCGAGATCGCCGAAGACCTGGCCTTCGGCAAGCTGGCGGCCCGCGAGCGCGAGGAAACGCTGATCGACGAGCGCATCGAAATCGAGGAACACCATCCGGTGCCGGTGCTGATCGAACCCGTGCTGGTCGACATTCCCAAGAGCGAGCGCGTTGCCAAGGAGCGGCAAAAGCCGCTTTTCAGCGAAATGCCCGACTCCAAGCTGCCGCAGGTCGACCTGCTCGACGGTGCACTGAGCCGACAGGAGACCGTCGCCCCCGAGACGCTGGAGATGACCTCGCGCCTGATCGAGAAAAAGCTCAAGGATTTCGGCGTCGAGGTGCGTGTGGTCGCCGCCGCGCCAGGCCCCGTCATCACGCGCTATGAAATCGAGCCGGCCACCGGCGTCAAGGGCTCGCAGGTCGTCAACCTGGCCAAGGACCTGGCCCGCGCGCTGAGCCTGGTGTCGATCCGCGTGATCGAGACCATTCCCGGCAAGAACTACATGGCGCTGGAGCTGCCCAACGCCAAGCGCCAGTCCATCAAGCTCAGCGAAATCCTGGGCTCGCAGGTCTACAACGAGGCCAAGTCCCTGCTCACCATCGGCCTGGGCAAGGACATCAGCGGCGCCGCCGTGGTGGCCGACCTCGCCAAAATGCCGCACTGCCTGGTGGCCGGCACCACCGGCTCCGGCAAGTCGGTCGGCATCAACGCGATGATCCTGAGCCTGCTCTACAAGGCCGATGCGCGCGACGTGCGCTTGCTGCTGATAGACCCGAAGATGCTGGAGATGAGCGTCTACGAAGGCATTCCGCACCTGCTGGCTCCGGTGGTCACCGACATGCGCCAGGCGGCCCACGGCCTGAACTGGTGTGTGGCCGAAATGGAAAAGCGCTACAAGCTCATGAGCAAGCTGGGCGTGCGCAACCTGGCCGGCTACAACACCAAGATCGACGAAGCCAAGGCCAAGGGCGAATTCATCTACAACCCCTTCAGCCTCACACCGGAGCAGCCCGAGCCGCTGGAGCGGCTGCCCTACATCGTGGTGGTGATCGATGAGCTGGCCGACCTGATGATGGTGGTCGGCAAGAAGATCGAGGAACTTATCGCCCGCCTGGCGCAAAAAGCCCGCGCCGCCGGCATCCACCTGGTGCTGGCCACGCAGCGCCCCAGCGTCGACGTCATCACCGGCCTGATCAAGGCCAATATCCCGACCCGGCTGTCCTTCCAGGTCAGCAGCAAGATCGACAGCCGCACCATCCTGGACCAGATGGGCGCCGAGGCTTTGTTGGGAATGGGTGACATGCTTTACATGCCGAGTGGTACAGGCTTTCCAATCCGGGTGCATGGTGCGTTTGTGAGTGATGACGAAGTGCACCGCGTGGTGGCCTATCTCAAGCAGCAGGGCGAGCCCAATTACATCGACGGCGTGCTCGAAGGCGGCACCGTCGATGGCGAGGACGGCGACCTGCTGGGAGATGGTGGTAGTGGCGGCAACGGCGGCGGCGAAAAAGACCCGATGTACGACCAGGCTGTCGAGGTCGTGCTCAAGAACCGCAAGGCCAGCATCTCGCTGGTGCAGCGTCATCTCAAGATCGGCTACAACCGCGCCGCGCGGCTGGTCGAAGACATGGAAAAAGCCGGGTTGGTCAGCGCCATGAGCGGCAGCGGCCAGCGCGACATCCTGGTGCCCGCAAGGGCGGAGTGACGATCATGAAGAAATTTATTGCAACGATGCTGGTGGCGCTTTGCGCGCATCCCGCCTGGGCCAATGGCCTGGACAGCCTGGAACTTTTTGTGAAGACCGTCAGCAGCGGCCGCGCCGAGTTCACCCAGGTGGTCACCGCGCCGGCCAGGGACGGCCAGGCCGCGCGCAGCAAGACCTCCACCGGCACGTTCGAGTTTTCCCGGCCGAATCGCTTTCGTTTTGTCTACAAAAAGCCGTTCGAGCAAAGCATCGTGGCCGACGGCCAGACCCTGTGGCTGCACGATGTGGACCTGAACCAGGTCACCTCGCGCAAGCAGTCCAGCGCCTTGGGTTCAACGCCCGCGGCCCTGATTGCCGCAGCCCCCGATTTGCGCGCCTTGCAGGCCGATTTCAACCTGGCCGCCGCACCCGATGCCGACGGCCTGCAATGGGTGGTGGCCACGCCCAAAAGCAAGGAGGGCCAGCTGCAGGCCGTGCGTGTGGGTTTTCGCCCCGGCGAAAAATCCTCGGGCCTCGCCGCACTGGAGATCATCGACAGTTTCGGCCAGCGCTCGGTGCTGAGTTTCAGCAAGGTCGAGGTCAATCCCAACCTGCCGCCCGACACCTTCCGCTTTACGCCGCCCAAGGGCGCTGACGTGATCCGGCAGTAAACAGCTCCGGATTTCAGGTCAGCGGAGGTTTGGGAAGCCGCTGCGCGGGGTCGTAGAAAAACGTTTCCTCCGCGATGCGCTCGCCTTCCCAGCGTTGCCAGGCAAGTTCCTCCATCTCGGTGCGGCTGCCGTCCTGCCATTCGAAGCGGAAGATCCAGCGGATCACCACGTGGTCGCCGTCGAGCAGGGCGGGGCGCACGCAGGTCGAGGTCAGCGACTTCGCCCTTTCCATCACCTTCTGCTCGCCCAGGACCAGGTTGGCGCGGCCCACGCGTGGCGCGGACTGGTTTTCCTGCATGGAGGCATTCTCGGTGTAGAACTCTTCAATGGCTTCGGCATGGGCGTTTTCTTCAACGCGCGCGATAAATCGTTCCAGTGTTTCGGGGCTTGGCATGGCGTTTCCTTGGAAGGGGATGATGGTGTTTTACACGACTTGCCGTAACCCTGCCGCCGACCCGGCTCGGTGGCTTAGACTTCTGGCATCGCAGTTTCCGATTTTCTGGTCTCCCCTGTTTCCCGCCCTCCCGTGAAAGCCGCTTCCTCCACCCACCAGCCCCTGGCCGAACGCCTGCGCCCGCAGAACCTGGGTGAGGTCATAGGYCAGCAGCACCTGCTGGGCGAGGGCATGCCGCTGCGCATCGCCTTCGAGTCCGGCCAGCCGCACAGCTGCATCCTCTGGGGCCCGCCCGGTGTGGGCAAGACCACCATCGCGCGGCTCATGGCCAGCAGTTTTGACGCGCACTTCATCACCATCTCGGCTGTGCTCGGGGGTGTCAAGGACATCCGCGAGGCGGTGGAACAGGCCAGCATCTGGCAGGCGCAAAGCGGTCGCCGCACCATCGTGTTTGTCGACGAGGTGCACCGCTTCAACAAAAGCCAGCAAGATGCGTTTTTGCCGCATGTCGAGAGCGGGCTTTTCACCTTCATAGGCGCTACCACCGAAAACCCCTCGTTCGAGGTCAACTCGGCCCTGCTGTCGCGCGCCGTGGTTTATGTGCTGCAGCCGCTGGGCGAAGCCGACCTGAAGCAGATCGTGGCCAAGGTCCTGGCCGAAAAAGCGCTGCCGGCCATCGAGACCATCGCGGCGGAGGCTGCCGACCGCTTGGTGGCCTATGCCGACGGAGATGCCCGGCGCCTGCTCAACACGCTCGAGTCGCTCAGCGTCGCGGCCAAGGCTGAAAAAGTCACCGAGGTCACCGACGCCTGGCTGCTCAAGGTGCTGGGCGAGCGCCTGCGCCGTTACGACAAGGGCGGCGAGCAGTTCTACGACACCATCTCGGCCCTGCACAAGTCGGTGCGCGGCTCAGACCCCGACGCCGCGCTTTACTGGTTCATGCGCATGCTCGACGGCGGCGCCGAACCGCGCTACATGGCGCGCCGGCTTGTGCGCATGGCCAGCGAGGATATAGGCTTGGCCGATCCCCGGGCCTTGCGTATGGCGCTGGATGCCGCTGAAGTCTATGAACGCCTGGGCTCACCTGAAGGGGAGCTGGCGCTGGCCCAGTGCGTGATCTACCTGGCGGTGGCGCCCAAGTCCAACGCGGTCTACAAGGCCTTCAACGAAGCCAAGGCTTTTATCGCCAGGGACGGCACCCGGCCGGTGCCCCTGCATTTGCGCAATGCACCAACAAAGCTCATGAAACAGCTGGATTACGGCAAAAATTACCGTTACGCCCACGACGAGGAAGACGGCTTCGCGGCCGGCGAAAACTACTTTCCCGARGGCATGCAGGCCCCGGGCTTCTACCGGCCCGTCAACCGGGGGCTGGAGATACGCATCGCCGATAAGTTGAATGAGCTGAAAATAAAGAACAATAAGAAAGGCTAATAAAAAACAAAAGCCGCTGATAAAGGCTGCTTCGGCCGAAAAAATCCCCTTTCTCAAGGGTAAACCCCGCGTAAACCGCAGCGCTGGCTCGATTCTCGCTAGAGACGCTTGGCTACAATTTGCGGATTAGCTCGCCATCTTCACCAGCCAACCGGCTTTGATGGGCGGGCTTTTTGTTAACTCGCGCCAGCCGCCGGTGATCCCGGCGTAGGGTGGCCGCCAGGCGGAGTTTGCAATTTCAATCAATCGGACGGGAGAGTGAGTTATGGAAATATTGCTTCAGCAGATCATCAATGGTCTGGTCCTGGGCAGCATGTATGCCCTGATCGCCCTGGGCTACACGATGGTGTACGGCATCATCAACCTGATCAATTTCGCGCACGGCGAGGTACTGATGGTGGGCGCGCTCACCAGCTGGACCATCATCGGCCTGATGCAGAGCGCCATGCCGGGCACGCCGGGCTGGCTGATCCTGCTGATATCGCTGCTGATCGCCTTTGTCGTTTGCGGCGCCCTCAATTTCGCGATTGAAAAAATCGCCTACCGGCCGCTGCGAAACTCCCCCAAGCTGGCCCCGCTGATCACCGCCATCGGCATGTCGCTGCTGCTGCAGACGCTGGCCATGATCATCTGGAAGCCCAACTACAAACCTTATCCCACCCTGCTGCCGAGCGAGCCTTTCCAGGTCGGCGGCGCCGTCATCACGGTGACCCAGCTCTTCATCCTGGGCGCCACCGCTGTCTCCCTGTCCGTGCTGATGTGGCTGGTGCACTACACCAAGCTGGGCCGCGCCATGCGGGCCACCGCCGAGAACCCGCGCGTGGCGGCACTGATGGGCGTCAAGCCCGACACCGTCATTTCGGCCACCTTCATCATCGGCGCCGTCCTGGCCGCGCTGGCCGGCGTGATGTACGCCTCCAACTACGGCACGGTGCAGCACACCATGGGCTTCCTGCCCGGCCTCAAGGCCTTCACGGCGGCCGTGTTCGGTGGCATCGGCAACCTGGGCGGTGCGGTGCTGGGCGGCATCCTGCTGGGCCTGATCGAATCGATAGGCGCGGGCTACATCGGGCCGCTGACGGGCGGTGTGCTGGGCAGCCAGTACTCCGACATCTTCGCCTTTATCGTGCTGATTTTTGTCCTCACGCTGCGGCCTTCGGGCTTGCTGGGTGAGCGTGTGGCGGACCGGGCGTAAGGCCCGTCCATCCGGTACACAAGGAGAATATTGATGAATTCCACACAATCCAAAAAACTGGTGACCTTCCTGGTCGTCGCGGCGGCGCTGCTGGTGCTGCCCCTCTTGTTGCAGCAGGGCGGCAACGCCTGGGTGCGCATCGTCGACATGGCGCTGCTCTATGTGCTGCTGGCCCTGGGCCTGAACATCGTGGTCGGCTACGCCGGCCTGCTGGACCTGGGCTATGTCGCCTTCTTCGCCGTCGGCGCCTACCTGTTCGCGCTGCTGGGCTCGCCGCATCTTGCCGATGCCTTCCCCTGGATCGCTGCGCAGTTCCCGAACGGGCTGCATTTGCCGATCTGGGCCATCATCCCGGCCGCGGCGGCGCTTGCCGGCTTTTTCGGCGTGGTGCTGGGCGCCCCGACGCTCAAGCTGCGCGGCGACTACCTGGCCATCGTGACGCTGGGCTTCGGTGAAATCATCCGGGTGTTCCTGAACAACCTGGATCGCCCCATCAACCTGACCAACGGGCCCAAGGGCATCAACCAGATCGACTCGATGAAGTTCTTCGGCTTCGACCTGGGCAAGCCGCATGAGTTCTTCGGCTTCGAGGTCAACTCGGTGTCCATGTATTACTACCTGTTCCTGGTGCTGGTGATCGTCTCGGTCGTCATCTGCCACCGCCTCGAAAACTCCCGCATCGGCCGCGCCTGGATGGCCATCCGCGAAGACGAAATCGCAGCCAAGGCTATGGGCATCAACACCCGCAACCTGAAGCTGCTGGCTTTCGGCATGGGCGCCACCTTCGGCGGCGTGTCCGGCTCGATGTTCGCGGCCTTCCAGGGTTTTGTCTCGCCCGAATCCTTCAGCCTGATGGAGTCCGTCATGATCGTCGCCATGGTGGTGCTGGGCGGCATCGGCCACCTGCCCGGCGTCATCCTGGGCGCCTTGTTGCTGGCCGCGCTGCCCGAGGTGCTGCGCCACGTCGCCGGCCCGCTGCAGGCCATGACCGATGGCCGCCTTGATTCCGCCATCCTGCGCCAGCTGCTGATCGCGCTGGCCATGATCACCATCATGCTGATGCGTCCACGCGGCCTGTGGCCGTCCGCGGAACACGGCAAGTCGCTGAACAAGGTCGTCGGCAAAGACCCCATTCAGTCAATCAACCCTTAAGGAGAATGGACATGAGCGAAACCATTCTTAAAGTCTCCGGTGTCTCCAAGCGCTTCGGCGGCCTGCAGGCCCTGAGCGACGTCGGCATCCACATCGAGCGCGGCCAGGTGTACGGCCTGATCGGCCCCAACGGCGCCGGTAAAACCACTTTCTTCAACGTGCTGACCGGCCTTTACACGCCCGACAGCGGCAGCTTCGAGCTCGCCGGCAAGGCCTACAAGCCCACCGCCGTGCATGAAGTCGCGAAGGCCGGCATCGCCCGCACCTTCCAGAACATCCGCCTCTTCGCCGACATGACCGCGCTCGAGAACGTGATGGTCGGCCGCCACATCCGCACCAAGTCCGGCCTGCTGGGCGCTGTGTTCCGTTCGCCGGGCTTCAAGCACGAGGAAGCCGCCATCGCCAAGCGCTCGCAGGAACTGCTCGACTACGTCGGCATCGGCAAGTACGCCGACTTCAAGGCCCGCACCCTGAGCTACGGCGACCAGCGCCGCCTGGAAATCGCCCGGGCGCTCGCCACCGACCCGCAGCTGATCGCGCTCGACGAGCCGGCCGCCGGCATGAACGCCACCGAAAAAGTGCAGCTGCGCGAACTGATAGACCGCATCCGCAAGGACAACCGCACCATCCTGCTGATCGAGCATGACGTCAAGCTGGTCATGGGCCTGTGCGACCGCGTCACCGTGCTCGACTACGGCAAGCAGATCGCCGAAGGCGCGCCCGCCGACGTGCAAAAAGACGAAAAAGTGATCACCGCCTATCTGGGCACAGGTCATTGAAGGAAAGCAAGAACATGGCAGCAAACACACTCCTCAAGGTGACCGGCCTGAAGGTCGCTTACGGTGGCATCCAGGCGGTCAAGGGCGTCGACTTCGAAGTCCACGACGGCGAACTGGTCACGCTGATCGGCTCCAACGGCGCCGGCAAGACCACCACCATGAAGGCCATCACCGGCACCCTGCCGATGCTGGACGGCGACATCGAATACCTCGGCAAGAGCATCAAGGGTCGCGGCGCCTGGGACCTGGTCAAGGAAGGCCTGGCCATGGTGCCGGAAGGCCGCGGCGTGTTCACCCGCATGACCATCACCGAAAACCTGCAGATGGGCGCCTACATCCGCAGCGACAAGGCCGGCATTGCCGAAGACATCGAGAAGATGTTTGTGCTGTTCCCGCGCCTGCGCGAGCGCAAGGACCAGCTGGCCGGCACCATGTCCGGCGGTGAGCAGCAGATGCTGGCCATGGGCCGCGCGCTGATGAGCCGTCCCAAGGTGCTGCTGCTCGACGAGCCCTCCATGGGCCTGTCGCCCATCATGGTCGACAAGATCTTCGAGGTCGTGAAAGACGTCTCTTCGCGTGGCGTGACGGTGCTGCTGGTCGAGCAGAACGCCAGCCGCGCGCTTGGCATCGCCAACCGCGGCTACGTCATGGAGTCGGGCAACGTCACCATGAACGGCGACGCCAAGCAGCTGCTCAGCGACCCGCGCGTGCGCGCCGCCTACCTCGGCGAGTAAGCCATTGCATTGCGCCAGCCCGCGCGCCGCACGGCGCCGCGGGATGCGCATTGCAGCCGTAACACCGGCGGGCCGGCCCGGGGCCATAAATTCCTTGCCGCGCCAAATCTTTGCGCATAAAGTTCAAAGGGTGCGCCGCACGCGCATCTTTACCGAACCCTGGGATGCAAAAAATGAATCCAATCTTTGTCCGCGCCGCCGCCGTGACCCTGGCCCTCCTGGCTTCTTCCGCGTTCACCGGCGCCTCCGCTCAGTCGCTGCGCTGCAAGGGAGACCTCGCGCAGATCGGCAACTCCAAAGGCACCATCCTGCAAAAATGCGGCGAGCCCGTCCTGAAAGACAGCTTCTGCAAGCCCGTGCAGGAAACGGTGGCCGGCGCGCCCGTCGTCTCCGGCAACAGCACCAACGTCACCAACATTACCGTCAATAGCTGTGTGCAGGTCGAAGAGTGGACTTACAACCCCGGCTATGGGCAGTTCATGACCATGCTGTTGTTTGAGGGCGGTTCGCTTGCAAGCATCCGGTATGGTGAACGCGTGACCCGTTGAGGTGGCCCCCACGCTCCCCACTGCGTGTGGTTCGCTGCCCCCCTCGGGGGCCGCTGCGCCTACGGCCCGGCAAAGCCGGTTCCGTGGCCCCTGCTTGAAAAGGCGGGGGCTCACGGCGGTGAGTAATTAAAAAAGGCCGGCTCCTTTTATGGATGCCGGCCTTTTTTATGGGCGCTGGATCGCTCCAGGCCCCTGGATCAGTCCACCTTCGCGCCGGAGGCTTTCACCACTTTTTCATACTTGGCGAGTTCGCTCTTCATGAAGGCGCCGAACTGTTCGGGCGTGCTGCCCACGGGCTCGGCCATCAGCGTGGCGAAGCGGGCCTTGGCTTCGGGAGAGTTCAGCGCGGCGACAAAGGCGTGGTTGAGCTTGGCCACCACGTCTTTCGGCGTGCCCGCGGGTGCCACCAGGCCCCACCAGGTGTCGATCTCAAAACCCTTGAGCGTTTCGGCGACCGCCGGCACGTCGGGCAGCATGGCGCTGCGCTGGGCCGTCGTGACCGCCAGGGCCTTGAGCTTGCCGGCCTTGATATTGGCCGAGGCGGTGGCGAGGTTGTCGAAGTTGTAGTCCACCTGGCCGCTGAGCAGCGCCAACTGCGCGGGGTTGCCGCCGTTGTAGGGAATGTGCAGCGCGAAGATGCCGGCCCGTGCCTTGAACATCTCTCCGGCCAGGTGGCCCGCGCTGCCGTTGCCGCCGCTGGCGTAGTTGAGCTTGGCCGGGTTGGCTTTGGCGTACTTGATCAGGTCGGCAAGCGTGTTGATGTTCAGGCGCCGCGCGGCGTCGGCGTTCATCACCAGCACATTAGGCACACGCACCATCTGCGTGATGGGCGCGAAATCGGTGGCCGCGTTGTACGGCATCTTGCTGTAAAGCCAGGGGTTGATGGCATGCGTAGCCACCGCCGAAATGCCGACCGTGAGCCCGTCGGGCTGGGCCTTGGCGATCGCGTCGACGCCGATGTTGCCGCCGCCGCCCGGCTTGTTTTCAATGATCACGGTGCCCAGCGAGTCTTTCACGCGCTCGGCCATCAGGCGGGCCGTCGCGTCGATGGGGCCGCCGGCCGCATACGGCACGATGATGCGCATGATTTTGGCCTGGGCCAGCGCCGGGGCGGGCGACAGGGCCGCGCCGGCCATGAAAAATAACGCCAGGCTTTTGCCCAGCAGGGAGGGAAGGGTGAGAGGACGAATGTTCATGCCCTATTGTTGCAAAAAATTATTGCGCCTCGCTGTCACGCAGTCCTTGCCCTCTCGATCAATTCGCACATAAAAAAGCCCCGGCTGATGCATCAGCCAGGGCGTTTCTTGTTCTTCTTCTTTATTCTTCTTGTTTGTCGGGAGTGTGCCCGCCTGATTTAAAGTTTCAGGTGTCAGGTCTCCGCGGGCACGGTGGCCTGGGCTTTTTCTTTTTCGGTCACAAAAGAGTCGGCATAAAACTCGTCTTCCGGCAGGCCGGCCGCAGTGTACGCGGCCTGGGCCGAGTCCACCACGATGGGCGCGCCGCAAGCATACACCTGGTGGCCCGACAGGTCGGCGAAATCTTCCAGCACCGCCTGGTGGACAAAGCCGGTGCGGCCGGTCCAGTTGTCTTCGGGCAGGGCATTCGAAACCACCGGTATGTAGCGCAGATTCGGCATTTCCGCGGCCCTGGCCTTGACCCATTCGTCCATGTACAGGTCGGCCGGGCGGCGGCCGCCCCAGTAGAGCACCGCTGGGCGCGTGCTGCCCTTGAACTGCAGGTGTTCGATCAGCGCCTTGATGGGCGCAAAACCGGTGCCCGAGGCCAGCAGCACCATGGGCTTGTCGCTGTCTTCGCGCAGGTAGAAGCTGCCGAAGGGGCCCTCGATGCGCAGGATTTCCTTTTCCTTCATGGGGCCGAACACGTGCTCGGTGAATTTTCCGCCCGGCATGTGGCGTATGTGCAGTTCCACGCCCGGGTTTTCGGCCTGGGTGTGCGGCGCGTTGCCCATGGAATAAGCGCGGCGGTCGCCGTCGCGCAGCAAGAACTCCACGTACTGGCCGGCGTGGTACTTGAACACGTCGCTGGCCGGCAGCTGCAGGCGCACCACCATCACGTCGTGCGAGGCCTTGGCCAGGCTGTTGATGCGCACCGGCATCTTCTTGACCGGGAAGGCGCTTTCATCAGTCACGTGGCGCGACTCGATGACGACGTCGGAATGGGCCGTGGCGCAGCAGGTCAGGATGAAGCCGGCGGCTTCTTCTTCGGGCGACAAGGCCTTGACCTGGTGCGCACCGTGGGTCACCGTACCCTCGAGTTTTTTCGACTTGCAGGAACCGCAGGCGCCGTCCTTGCAGCCGTAGGGCAGGCCTATGCCCTGGCGTATGGCGGCGGCCAGCAGGGCTTCGTCCACCTGGGCAATGAAAGTCCGGCCGCTGGGCTGCACGGTCACGTTAAAGC
>NZ_JBFUBY010000127.1:0-11500 GCF_056405515.1 Polaromonas sp. P1_G2 | reverse complement strand
GACCACCACCGCGACGGACAGGCGCTTGATGCCGCCGGCGCCCTGCTGTGTGTGGCGTATGGAGCGGTCGACTTCGTAGTTGGTGGTGACGTCCTTGCGCGAGTTGCCGCCGGCGCCGGCGCTGCGCGGGGCCGCGCCGGCCGAGCCGAGTTCGGCGCTCATCTTGAGCTGGGCCGCGGGCGCCGCGCCGGGCGGGGTGGCTTGCTTGATCTGCGAGGGCGCGGTGATGGGGGCGACCGGGTCGGGCGGCGGCTGGTTGGTCAGGGCCCCGGGTACGCCGGTGGCCGGGCCGTTGCCGAGCTGGCCGGATTCGCTGGACTGCTGGCTGCGGATGGCCGCTGTGCCGGGTTCCTGGTTGGGCCGGAATTTCTCGTCGGTGTTCTCGACGATGGAAAAGTCGATGTCGGCGGCGACCTGCGCATGCACGTTGCCGGCGCCGAGTATGGGCTGCAGGATGGCCTCGATACGGCGTATGTAGCCCTGCTCTATCTCTTGTGTGTACTTGAGCTGGCTGACGTCCAGGCCGCGTGTGCCGGCGTTGGCCGCCGAGAGCAGGTTGCCGGCCTGGTCGACCACGGTGATGCTTTTGGCCGAGAGTTCGGGCACGCTGCTGGAGATCAGGTGCACGATGGCGCTGACCTGGCCTTCGTCGATGCTGCGGCCGCGGTGCAGGCTCAGCACCACGGAGGCGCTGGGTTTTTTCTGGTCGCGCACGAACAGCGAAGGCTTGGGGAGTGCCAGGTGCACGCGCGCCGATTCGACGGCGGAGATGGAATTGATGGAGCGCGCGAGTTCGCCTTCAAGCGCGCGCTGGTAGTTCACTTGCTCGGCGAACTGGCTGGTGCCGAACTTCTGGGCATCCATCAGTTCGAAGCCGACGGTGCCGCCCTTGGGCAGGCCCTGGGCGGCCAGGCGCAGGCGCGCCTCGGGTACTTTGTTGGAAGCCACCAGCAGCGCGCCGCCGCCTTCGGTGAACTTGTAGGGGATGTTCATCTGCTGCAGCGACGCGATGATGGCGCCGCCGTCGCGGTCGGACAGGTTGCTGTAGAGCACGCCGTAGTCGGGCGCGCGGCTCCAGAGCCACAGCGCCGCGATGGCGGCCACCGCGGCGGACGCGCCGATCATCAGCGGCAGGCGCGGGTTGGCGCGCAGCTGCTCCAGCCAGGGCGGCATCCTGGACGGGGCCGCCTCGGCGCCCAGCACGGCGGTGTTCACGCGCTCACCCGGCTACGCACGGATGCGCGGCGTGGAGCCGGGGCTGGCCTGGAGGCTGGCGGCGCGTGCGGCCGGGCGTGGTGGCTGAAACAACAGTTGGCATACAACAGGTCTTATTCAAAGGCGAAAAAGTCGACCGGCATGGCGGGCAGGGAGGTGCACGGGGGCCGGTCCTTGTGAAGAATTGTCAGAGCCGGCCGGCCTTCCCGATCCGCTGAATAGCCGGGGCTTTTGCCGTCTTTTGGCCTGATGCCGCGATTCACCCGCTGGTACGCTTCAACCCGTTCATCAAGCAAGGGGCGCCCATGCGCCGGGAAAACACCATGTCGATCACATCCATTGAGTCCGTACTCCAGCAAATGCGCGTRCTTGCGCAGTCGTCGGGCATGTCCGCGCCGGCCGGCCCCGAGGCCGCCTCCGGTGGCTTCGCCGGCGARCTGAAGAAGTCGCTGGACCGCATCAGCGACAGCCAGCAGCACGCCTACAGCCAGGCCGAGGCCTTCGAGCTCGGAAAACCCGGCGTGGCGCTCAACGACGTGATGGTCGACATGCAGAAGGCCAACATCGGTTTCCAGATGGGCCTGCAGGTGCGCAACCGCGTGGTCGCGGCCTACCAGGAAATCATGAACATGCCGGCCTGACGTGAGGTGTTGGCACGCGATGCGGATTTATTTTCAGCGTGCCGCTAAAGGTTTGGCGGGGCCCGGCCGATAACCTGGACAACGGTGGCTTGCAGACTGTCAAGACAGCAAGGCCAGCGTGACGGCAAGTTAGCCGGAGTCCACAACCTCATGTAATCCAGGAGTCCCTCATGGCCCAAGTCATCAATACCAACTCGCTTTCCCTGCTCACGCAGAACAACCTCAACAAGTCGCAGTCGTCGCTGAACACCGCGATCCAGCGCCTGTCCTCCGGCCTGCGCATCAACAGCGCCAAGGACGACGCAGCCGGCCAGGCCATCGCCAACCGCTTCACGTCCAACATCAAGGGCCTGGCTGTTGCGCAACGCAATGCCAACGACGGCATCTCCCTGGCGCAGACGACTGAAGGCGCGTTGACCGAAATCAACAGCAACCTGCAGCGCATCCGCGAACTGGCCGTCCAGTCCAGCAATGGTTCGAACTCGACCGCCGACAAGGCTTCGATCCAGGCTGAAATCACCCAGCGCCTCGCTGAAATCGACCGTACCTCGGCACAAACCGACTTCAACGGCGTGAAAGTGCTGGCCTCCAACAGCAAGCTGAGCATCCAGGTCGGCGCCAACGACGGCGAAACCATCGACATCGGCCTCAAGCAGATCGACTCCGCCAGCCTGAAGCTGAACTCGCTGACGGTTTCCAAGAATGAACTGAAAGTCGGCGCCGCCATCACCACCGTGGTGGACAACACCGCCGCCACCGGCTCGGCCACCGTCAACTTCGCGGCGACCAGCGTCACGGCGCTGAACACCGCCAACGGCACCAGCCTGACGGCCGCCGATCTGTCGCTGCATGAAGTGCAGACCGCAGCCGGCGTCGGCAGCGGCGTGTTCGTGGTCAAGGCGGGCGACGAGTACTACTCGGCCACCGTGGACCGCACCAGCGGCAGCGGCCTGGTCACGCTGAACACGGCCGACATCGACTACACCGACACGGCTGCCGGCGTCACGCCCGCCGTCACCATCACCGACCAGCTGGTCAAGGTTGGCGCCGACGCAGCTGGCSCCACGACCGGCTACGTCAGCATCCAGGGCAAGAACTACGCAACGGCCGCCAGCGCGATCGTTGACGCCGGTGATGCCACGGGTACGCTGAACGACACCGGCACCGCCGCGATCGAACTGAACAACCCGGCCGGCGGCACGACCGCTGAATTCGTCGGCGCCTCCACGATCAACCCGTTGTCCAAGATCGATGCGGCGCTGAAGATGGTCGACGACCTGCGCGGTTCGCTGGGCGCGGTGCAAAACCGTTTTGACTCGGTGATCTCCAACCTGGGCACCACGGTGACCAACCTGTCTTCCTCGCGTTCGCGCATCGAAGACGCGGACTACGCGACCGAAGTGTCCAACATGACGCGCGCCAACATCCTGCAACAGGCTGGTACCTCCGTGTTGGCCCAGGCCAACCAGACGACCCAGGGCGTTTTGTCCCTGTTGCGTTAATCGCGCAAGGCACGCCCTCTTCGGAAGGTGTGCCTGGTTTTTGTGCAAGCCAGGCGGCTGTGTCCGCCTGCGCTACGCACTCCCGCTTGAGGGTTCAGGCGGGAGTGCCTAGCGATTTCTCAGGAGAGCCAGCATGACGATTCCTTCCAGTGCCGTGACAGCCGCTCCGTGGCGTGATGCCATGCCGCCTTCGGCCGCGACCGGCCGCACCGGCGCGTCCCGCGAGGTGCCCGCTGAAAAAGAAGCGGCGCCCGCGCCCGCGCAGGAGCGCGCCGCGCTGGCCGAGATCAACGAGTCCCTGCGGATGGCGTCCATCGGCGTGCAGTTCGAGTTCGACAAGGAGGCCGACACCATGATCGTCAAGGTGGTCGACGTGGAGAGCGGGGACCTGATCCGGCAGATGCCTTCGGAAGAGGTGGTGCGGATTTCGAAGGCGCTCGGCAAGCTGCAGGGCCTCTTGGTTCACCAAGCGGTTTAGTTCAGAAACATTGAGGAGTCACCATGGCATCGGTTTCAAGTTTGGGCATCGGTTCGAATCTCGATTTGAGCGGCCTRCTCACCAGCCTCACCACGGCGGAAAGCCAGCCGCTGGTCATGCTGCAGAAGCAGCAGATCAGCTACACCGCCAAGTTGTCGGCCTACGGCACCCTGCAAGGCGCCCTGAGCACCTTGCAGGCGGCGGCCGCCAAGCTGTCGGATGCCAACCTGTTCCAGGGCGTCAAGGCGACGTCCAGCAACACCGATGTACTCACGGCCGCGGCCTCGGCCACGGGCGCCGCCGGCACCTACGCGGTCAACGTCACCCAGCTGGCCGCGGCGCAGTCGCTGGCCGCCGCTGGCGTGGCTAACGCCAAGGCCGCCGTGGGCAAGGGCACTGTCACGATTGATTTCGGCACCATCTCGGGTGGCACGCTGAACGCCGCCACCGGCACCTACAGCGGCGCGTCCTTCACGGCCGACACCGCGCGCGCCGCGAAATCCATCGTGATCGACGACAGCAACAATTCGCTGGAAGGGTTGCGCGACGCGATCAACAAGAGCGCCGACATCGGCGTCACGGCCGCCATCGTCAACGACGGCGGGATCTCGCCGTACCGGTTGGTGCTCACTTCCAAAGATACGGGCGCAGCCTCGAGCATGCGCATTTCCGTGGCCGGCGACGCCAGCCTGCAAGGCCTGCTCAACCATGACGCTTCGGGCGCGCAGGCCCTGCAGCAGACCGCCGCCGCCGCCAACGCGATGCTCACGGTCGGCGGCCTGCCCGTGACCTCCAAGACCAACACGGTGACCGACGCCGCGCCCGGCGTGACCATGACGCTGGCCAAGACCGGTGCCAGCACGCTGACGGTCAGCCGCGACACCTCCGCGGTGGAGGCGGCCATCACCAGCTTCGTCACCGCCTACAACAGCCTGCAGGCCACGGCCGGCCAGCTGACGCAGTACGACAAGGAAAAGCAGGCGGGCGCGGCGCTGGTCGGCGACTCGACGCTGCGCACCGTCCAGACGCGCCTGCGCGCGGCGCTCAACACGCCCCAGGCCGGCGAGCTCAAGGTGCTGTCCCGGGTCGGCGTGAGCTTCCAGAAGGACGGCACGCTGGCCTTCGACGCCGCCAAGCTGAAGACCGCGTTCGCCGACAACAAGGCCGGGGTGGCGGAACTCTTCGCCGGAACCGGCACGACAGGCACCACCGGCATCGGCAAGCAGGTGTCCTCGCTGCTGGAGACCTTCACCAGCAAGGACGGCATGCTCAGCGCCGCAACCACGGGCGTGAAGACCACGCTCAAGTCCCTGGACGACCAGTACACGGCGACCCAGAGCCGGGTGGAGGCCACGGTGGCGCGCTACAAGGCGCAGTTCACCCAGCTGGACCTGCTGGTGTCGCGCATGAGCTCCACCGCCAACTACCTGACCCAGCAGTTCGCCAACATGAGTTCGAGCAAGAAATAAACCCGCACGCAAGCACGTCCCAGCCAGCCGGAATTCCGATGCATACCCAACCCCACACCCAGCCCCTCACGCAACCGCTCACCCAGCCCTGGGCCTACCAGCCGAGCACCAATAGCTACCGCGCGGGCGCCAACGCCTACGCCAGGGTCGGCACCGAAAGCGCGGCCATGAGCGCCTCGCCGCACCAGCTGATCACCATGCTGTTCGACGGCGCCAAGACGGCCATCGCGATGGCGCGCCACCACATGGCGAACAAGGACATCAGTGCCAAGGGCCAGGCCATCTCCAAGGCCATCAACATCGTCGACAACGGCTTGAAGGCCAGCCTGGACGCGGACGCCGCCGGCGCGGCCGGCGCCCAGCTGGTGGCGGACCTGTCGGCGTTTTACGCCTACGTCACGCAGCGCCTGCTGTATGCCAACCTGCGCAACGACCCGGCGCTGCTGGACGAGGCCGACCGGCTGCTGGACAGCGTGAGCTCGGCCTGGCGCGAGATCGACCCGCAGCGGCCGCAGCCGCTGCAAGTGCCCGCCGCCCCCGCGCTGGCGCGTTTTTCCGCGGGAGCTTGACCTTCATGGGATCACAGAGCGAAGTCATGCACTGCTACGAGCAGATCGCCCCTCTGACCGAGCGCATGCTCGTGCTGGCGCGCGCCAAGCAATGGGGCGAGCTGCCCCGGCTCGAAGGGCAGTGCAGCAGCATGGTCGAGCGCCTCAAGGACATCGAGCCGCTGAGCACGCTGGACGAGGCGCAGTCGGCCCGCAAGTACGTGCTGTTGGGCCGCATCAGCGCTAACACCACCGAGATCTTCGGCATGGTCATGCCGCAGCTGGCCAAGCTGGTGGGCGTGATGAAAAGCCTGGAACGGCAGCGCAGCCTGCACAAGGCGTACGGCCAGCCGGACGACATCCACCTGTTATGAGCGGTGTGACGCCTCTGGTGGATACCTTGCTGGCCACGCGGCTGGGACAGCGCGTGGACCTGGTACCGCTGAAGGCAGCGCTCGAGATCGCCGGCCCGGGCGCCGTGGTGAATGTGGAAAAAGTGACCAACGACGTGCGCCTGCCTTCGCGCGAGGCGCTGCAGCGCGAGCTGGGCCCGGGCCTGGTCGGCCGCGATGGCGCCGCCCTGGGCTTCGCGCAGGCCAGGCACGAGGGCGCCGTCACCCTGAGCGCCGCCGCCCGCACCGTGAGCGCGCTGCTGAACCTGCCGGTCGGAACGACGCCCGCCATCCGCGGGCGGGTGCCGCTGCAGCCCGACTTGCGCACGCCTGCGGTACCGGTGCTGACGGCCGTCCTGGCGCGCACGGTGGCCGAATCAGGCCTGTTTTACGAATCCCACCTGCAGCAGTTCGCGGCCGGCCAGCGCGCCCTGGCGCAGCTGGCGCGTGAGCCGCAGGCCGGCATGGCGCCCGCGCCCGCCGGGGCACAACTGGCGGATGAAGGCCCGGCTTCCCCTGGGGCGGCTGCCGCGCCCTCTATATATATGCAGCCGGGTTCTGCTGTCGCTTTGCCTGGGACCGCCGCCGTTCCGCCGCCCGTGCCGCAGGGAACGCCGGAAGCGGCAGCACCGCCGGCCGCAGCCGGCGCTGCCCCCGATACCGGCGTCGCGACGCAGCCGTCCGCCGGCCCTTCGGCGGAGTCCGTCCACCCGCCGCTCCCGGCCACCAGCTACGGCCCGACCGGCCTGCCGGACCCCGCGACGCCCAGCCCGCACGATTTCTCCGGGCCGGATGCCGGCACGCCCGGCCCCGCCGCCGTGTCGACGGAGACCGCGCGCGCCGGCCATCCGGCGGCCGCCATCCATCCCGAGCTGGTGGGCCTGGTGCGCCAGCAACTGGACATGCTGGCGCTGCCGGTGTTTCGCTGGAGCGGCGAGGGCTGGCCGGGCATTCCGCTGGACTGGGAAATCCGCCAGGAGCGCCATGAACACGAGGAAGCGGCGGGCCGCGAAGGTCGTGAGGACGTGACGGAAGCGGCGCCCTCGACATGGACCACCCGCCTGACGCTGAAGCTGCCCCGGCTGGGAACGGTCGATGCGCGCCTGGGCTTGGCCGGCGCCGCGCTCCAGTTGCGGCTGGACGCCTCACAGGAGGGCACGGTGGCGGTGCTGAACCAGGCCGGCGCCGAACTGTCGCGGCGCCTGGGCGCCGTGGGGCTGGAACTGGCGGAGCTGCGCATAGGCGGCGCGGCGGACCTGCCGGACCCGACGGGAGGCCGTGATGCCGGATAAACCGCGGGAAGGAAACGCCGCCGAAAGCCCGGAAACCGCGCGTTCCGGCGCCGTGGCGCTGTCCCTGGGGGCCGGCGGCCAGGCGCCGACGGTGGTCGCCAAGGGCTATGGCGCGGTCGCCGAGGCGATTGTCCAGCGCGCGAAAGAGAGCGGCCTTTACGTCCACGCCTCCTCCGAATTGGTGAAATTGTTAATGCATGTAGACCTGGATTCGCAAATTCCGCCCAATTTGTACCTGGCGGTCGCGGAAATGCTTACATGGATGCATCAATTAGAAATTGATAAAACTACTACTTAAAAATTAATACTATCGATATTTTGTGAAATTGAAATACAAATAGCTTTTATAAATTCAGTAATTCATTACTAATTTTTCTTGTTTTGACGCTTAAATGTTACTTAATTGATAAATTTGATTTGTTCATGTAATTGTCAGTTTAATGTGTTAAAAATTGCAATTGAGGTGAAGTTGTAAGACAGGCATCTCAATCAATCTGTGATGGGTGACGAAATTGATAGCGAGTAGATGTTCAGGTCACCTCTGTACATGCAAATTTTGAAAGAACAGGAACGCAACGTGATTGAAACTGGTACCGCCAACGACATTGGCGATTTGAATTTGGCCTACCTGCTGCTCGCAAAGCGGCTGGTGAGTGAAGATATTGCGCTCGCGATGTACCGGCTGGGCATGAGCCGGGAACTGGCTGACCTGCTGGGCAGCCTGTCGCTTTCCCAGATTGTGAAACTGGCCGGCTCCAGCCTGCTGCTCTGCCGTTTCCGGTTCGACGACCATCCCATGCTGTCGGCGCTGACCCTGGAAGGCAAGAACCCGGCGCTGCAGCAGGCGCATGCGGCGATTTTGCTGTCCGGCCAGCAGCTTGAGGCGGTCCGGTGATGGCCGTCGCACGGGTTACGGCCGCCGCTTTCCCCGGGAACCGTCATGGCCACTAAAAGCGTCATCGTCGAAGCCCGGGAAATCCACCTGGCCATGGACCTGATCAAGCTGGGCGCCCGGCTGCAATTCCTGGAAGCCGAAACCAGCCTGAGCCGGGACCGCCTGATCAAGCTCTACAAGGAGCTCAAGGGCACCTCGCCGCCCAAGGGGCTGCTGCCCTTTTCGACGGACTGGTTCATGACCTGGCTGTCCAACATCCATTCGTCGATGTTCTACAACATCTACCGTTTCATGGTGGTCCACGGCGGCTGCACGCGCATCAACGCCATTATCAAGAGCTACCGCCTGTACATCGAGCAGGTGCAGCAGCAGGGCGGCGAGCCGGTGCTGGATTTCACACRGGCCTGGACGCTGGTGCGCTTTTTCGACAGCGACATGCTGCAGCTGAGCACCTGCACGCGCTGCACGGGCCTGTTTGTCGCGCATGCCCACGACTCGCAGAGCAACTATGTGTGCGTGCTGTGCCGCCCGCCCTCGCGCGCCGGCAAGACCCGGCCCTCGGGCGCCAGGCGCGACGAGGCCGACGACGGCGCCAGCAGCGGCAAGCCCGAGGGCAGCCCCCGCGCCGCCGCAGGCACGCCCGCGCTCTCGTCATCGCAGTGGCTGGCCAATGTGATGAACAGCTCGCGCACCGCCTGAGGGGCGGGGCTTTTTTACAGATCCGCAGGAGAACCCCGTGCTCGTAATCGTTGGCTATCTGGTCGTCCTGGGTTCCGTCTTTGGCGGCTACGCCATGATGGGCGGGCATTTCGGTGTGCTGTACCAGCCGCTGGAGCTGCTCATCATCGGCGGGGCGGCCGTGGGCGCCTTCATCTCGGGCAACGACGGCCGCACCATACGCGCCACCCTCAAGGAGCTGCCCAAGCTGCTGGCCAGCTCGAAGAAGCACGACAAGGCGCTCTATATGGAGCTGCTGGCCCTGCTCTACGTGCTGCTGTCCAAGGGCCGCAAGGACGGCATGATGGCGCTGGAGTCCGATATCGACGACCCGCAGAACAGCCCCATCTTCGCGCCCTACACGGTGATCCTGGCCGACGCCCGCGTGCTGGAGTTCCTGACCGACTACCTGCGCCTGATCGTGAGCGGCAACACCGACCCCTTCGAGATCGAGCAGCTGATGGAGCACGAACTCGAAACCTACAAGCACGAGGCGGAAGTCCCGGCCCACAGCCTGGCGCGCGTCGGCGACGCCCTGCCGGCCCTGGGTATCGTGGCGGCGGTGCTGGGCGTGGTGCATGCGCTGGCCTCCGCCGACCTGCCGCCCGCCGAGATGGGCCAGCTGATCGCGCACGCCATGGTCGGCACCTTCCTGGGCATCCTGCTGGCTTACGGCTTCGTGTCGCCGCTGGCCACGCTGATAGAGCACAAGGTGGCGGAGTCGCTGAAGGCCTACCAGTGCGTCAAGGTCACGCTGATGGCCAGCCTCAACGGCTACGCGCCGCAGCTGGCGGTGGAGTTCGGCCGCAAGATCCTGTATTCGACCGAGCGGCCGTCCTTCATCGAGCTCGACGGGCACGTGCGTGAAGTCAAGGCGCGCTGAGGCGCCGGCTGACGCAAGCAATCAGAGCCGAACGGAACTGCCATGAGCGAGAGCGCGCGAAGAATCATCGTCATCCGGCGTCCCGTGAAGGCGGCCGCCCATCACGGCGGTGCCTGGAAGATCGCCTTCGCCGATTTCATGACGGCCATGTTCGCCTTCTTCCTGGTGTTGTGGATCCTGAGCATTTCCTCGCCCAAGCAGCTCGAGGGCATCGCCGACCAGTTCAAGATGCCGCTGAAGGTGGCCATCAACGGCGGCAAAAAAAGCAGCACCAGCACCAACGTGATTCCCGGCGGCGGCGCCGACATGACGCACGCCGACGGCGAGGTCCGGCAGGCCTCGAGCGAGAGCAGCAAGGACCCGGACGACGGCCAGCGCCTGGAAGCGCTCAAGGAGCGGCTGGACGACATGATCGAGTCCAGCCCGGTGCTCAGGCAGTTCCGGCCGCAGCTGCTGATCGACATCACGCCCGAGGGCCTGCGCATCCAGATCGTCGACAGCAACAACCGGCCCATGTTCGACCGCTCCAGCGCCGTGGTGGTGGCCTATATGCGCAGCATCCTGCGCGAGATCGGGCCGGTGCTCAACGAGCAGCCCAACAAGCTCACGCTGTCCGGCCACACCGACGCCACCGTGTATTCGCAGGGCGACAAGTCCTACAGCAACTGGGAGCTGTCGGCCGACCGCGCCAACGCCTCGCGCCGCGAGCTGGTGGCCGGCGGCATGCAGGACGGGAAAATCCTGCGCGTCATGGGCGTTTCGTCCAGTGTGAACCTGAACACCGACGACCCTTATGCGGCCGTCAACCGGCGCATCAGCATCCTGGTGCTCAACAAGCGCGCCCAGGCCGACATCGAAAGCGGCAATGCCGCGACCGCCACCGCGCCCTACGCGAAGACTCCCCCGGCCGCCAAAACTGCGAACAACGCCGCCCCCGGCATCAAGCCGGTCAACACCGCGCGCGGCGCCGGCGGGCCGCCGCCGCTAAACCCCGCCCCCGCCAAACCTGAAAGCCGGACATGACGAACAAAAAAACCATCCTGGTGGTCGACGACTCGGCCGTCATGCGCCACCTGAATTCGGCCGTGCTGGAAGAGGGCGGCTACCAGGTGCTGCTGGCCGGCGACGGCAAGGCCGCGCTCGAGCAGCTGGTGAAAAAACCCGTGGACCTGGTGCTGACGGACTGGGCCATGATTCCGATGGACGGCTGCGAGCTCACGCGCCAGCTGCGCGCACGGCCCGGCTCCGCCGATGTGCCCATCCTGGTGCTCAGCACCCTCAGCAACGACGCCAGCAAGGCCGACGCCCGCAAGGCCGGCGCCACCGGCTGGCTGTGCAAACCCATTGAACCCGAAACACTGCTGGCCRTGGTGGGCAGCCTGATGAACCCGGCGAGCGCATGAGGCCCACGGCCTGCTGGCCGTGGTGGGCAGCCTGATGAACCCGGCGAGCGCATGAGGCCCACGGC
>NZ_JBFUBY010000126.1:0-11611 GCF_056405515.1 Polaromonas sp. P1_G2 | reverse complement strand
ACCCAGGCCGCCGGCCATGACATCGGCTCCTTCGCTGAAGATCGCCGGGGCGACGGAAGCATCCGTGCGCTGGCTGGTGTCCAACACCACCGCAGTGTTCGCCTTCAAGGAATTGAAAAAGGCGTTGGTTTTAACAAATCCGTCGCTGAAATACAGGTTGTCGAGCTGGACAGCCGTGCCGCCGCTGARCTTGACCACCTCTGCCTGTCCGGCAGGCAGTCCGCTTTGGCGCGTCAGCGTGATCGTGTTGCCCGAGTACGYRGCCGTATAGTCGCCCAGGCGGCCCGTCAGGTAGATTTCGTCAACACCTCCACCCAGACTCGTGGCATCCACGCTACTGCCGGCCGTCACATAAACCTTGTCCACAGAAGATGACCCCAAAATCTGCAGGGTCTGGCCCACATGGCCCGAAGGTGCCCAACTGCCYGACATGGGAACTTCACTTATCACCTGGTCGCCGGTAACGAGCTTTGCCGTCAAGCTACCGGTGAGAAGAACCACCTTGATCGGCTCTGGCGTCGCCCTGTCCATCACATCGTCGCCCGCGCCGCCCGAGAGCGTGTCATTGCCCCAGCCGCCTTGCAGTACGTTGGCCGCGCCATTGCCGACGAGTACGTTGTTCAGGGCATTCCCCGTGCCCTTGAGAGCCGCCGTTCCGGTCAGTGAGAGGCTCTCGACGTTGGCTGTGAGTGTGTAGTCCACCGAACTGCTGACGGTGTCGAAGCCCTCGTTGGCGTTTTCCACCACCACGTCACCAGCGTTGTTGACCGTATAACCGTCGTCGCCAGCCAGGCCTTCGAGCCGGTCAGCGCCTGCGCTGCCGGCCAGTGTGTCGACGCCGACCGTGCCGATCATGTGATTGACCGCTGCGGTGGCAGCTGTGACGAAGTTCTCTGTGATTCCGAAGCCATCGGTGTAGCGGACAGCCACACGCACCCTCTGGCCGGCCAGGGAAGGTGCCCGGCTTGCCCTGGGTGCATGCGCCGGGCGGCAGGACGATGTCGGTCACCGTGGTTTGTGCGACCGCATAGCCCGGGTATTTCTCGAGTGCCAGGCGCGTGAAGATGCCTATGGCTTCGTCGACGCTGGTGGCCGACTGCATGGAGTGGACCAGCCTGAAGGTGAAGTCCTGCACGCCTTCGCGCAGGATGGCCGAGACCAGGTAGTGGCTTTTGGGTGCGGCTTTTGTGGCGGGTTTCCTGGCGGTTGGCCCGGCCGCCCGGCTGACGTCCGGCAGGAGCAGGCCCATGCTGAGCCAGCCRGCATTCGCGAGCCATGCCCGCCGGGCGCGTGTGGCGTGTTTCCCCTTGCTGGTGTGTGTCCTCATGACTCCCCCGTTCCCCGGAAAACCCCCGCCGCTTTGCCCGTGGGGCAAGGCCCATGGCGATCACGTGTGTGGGGAGGTGCTTTGGCTGTGCCAGTGGCTGCCCGCCGCGTGCTGGGCCGAGCTTTTGGTGGCGAGGCTGAAGGGTATGTGAGCGTGCGAGGGAGACCAGCGCGGATTGTCCGCGCGCGGTCATTGTTTGTGGGATTTATCGAGACCGGTCGGTGAAAACCTGGTCTGTGCCTGCGGACACTGCTACTGCCGCAAACCCTGCAAAACCCCCATCGTCCCCGCAAACGCCGCGGCGAAACGCGGCTCCAGGAAAGGCGCAAGGTATTGCATCAGCAGCTGCAGCATGGCGATGCCGGCCAGCAGGGTGATGGGGAAGCCGACCGCAAAAATGCTGAACTGCGGCGAGACGCGGTTCAGGATGCCCATGGCGAGGTTGAGCGTGAGCAGGGTGGCGATCAGGGGCAGGGCCAGCATGAGGCCGCCGGCGAAGATCTCGCCGCCGGCGTTGGCCAGCAGGAACCAGCCGCTGGCCGCCAGCGGTGCGTCGGAGATGGGCAGGGCCTGGAAGCTTTCGGCCAGCACCATGACCAGCATCAAGTGGCCGTCGACCGCGAGAAAAATCAGCATGGCCATGACGTTGAGCAGGCGGGCAATGACCATGGTGTTGCCGCCGCTGGTGGGGTCGAAGAAGGACGCGAATGAGAGGCCCATTTGCAGGCCGGCGTATTCACCGGCAGCCTGCACGGCCGCGAAGACCAGGCGCATGGAGAAACCCATGGCCGCGCCTATCAGGATTWGCTGGACCAGGATCCAGAAGCCGGCGGCGGAGACCAGGGGCACAGCCGGGGGCGTGCCCAGCGTGGGCGCGACCACGATGGCCAGCAGCATGGCCAGGCCGACTTTGGTCCTGCGCGGCACGGCGGCTTCGCTGAAGATGGGCGCGGTGCTGATGAGGGCCAGCATGCGCACAAAAGGCCACAGGAAAAACACCAGCCAGAGGTTGAGCTGGCCGGAGGTGACCGAAAAAACCGGCTGCATGGCTTTTTGCCCGAGGTGCGCCCAGCCCTCAGCCGACGATCTGCGGAATCGACGAGAACAGGTTGCGCATGTAGTCGAGCACGGTGCCCAGCATCCAGGGCCCGGCGATCACCAGCGTGGCGAAGACGGCCAGCAGCTTGGGGATAAAGGACAGCGTCATCTCGTTGATCTGCGTCGCGGCCTGGAACAGGCTGATCAGCAGGCCGGTGACCAGGGCCACCAGCAGCAGCGGCGCGCCCAGCAGCAATGAGAGCTTCATGGCCTCATAGCCCAGCGCCATGACGGATTCGGGAGTCATGTGTGTATTCCTTGGTGTCGCTAGAGATAAAAGCTCTGCGCCAGCGCGCCTATCAGCAGCTGCCAGCCGTCGACCAGCACAAACAGCATGAGCTTGAAGGGCAGGGAGATGGTGGCCGGGGGCACCATCATCATGCCCATGGACATCAGCACGCTGGCGACGACGAGGTCGACGATGAGGAAAGGGATGAAGATGGTGAAGCCGATCTGGAAGGCGGTCTTGAGTTCGCTGATCACAAAGGAGGGCAGCAGGATGCGCAGGCTGACGTCTTCGGGCCCGTCGAGCTTCTCGATATTGGCGAGCCTGGCGAACAGGGCCAGGTCGGCTTCGCGGGTCTGCTTGAGCATGAACTGCTTGAAGGGCTCGACGCCGCGCTCCAGGGCCTGCTCGGCGCTGATCTTGTTCTCGGAAAAAGGTTTGTAGGCTGTGGCGTGCACTTTGTCGAAAACCGGCGACATTACAAAAAAAGTCAAAAACAGCGAGAGCCCGACCAGCACCTGGTTGGGCGGCGAAGACTGCGTGCCGATGGCGGTGCGCAGCAGGCCCAGCACGATCAGGATGCGCGTGAAGCTGGTCATGGACAGCAGCAGCGCCGGCAAAAACGACAGCGAGGTCAGCAGCACCAGGGTCTGCACGCTGAGCGACCAGGTCTGGCTGCCGCCCGGGCCTTTGGTGCTGGTGATGCCGGGCAGGCCCTGGGCCGATGCGGCCTCGGGCAGCAGCATGAGGGTGACCACGATAAACGCGGGCAGCAGCAGGGCCGCGCCGGCGCGCAGGCTGGCAAGCTTGTTCTTCATCTCAGTCGCGTTTCTTGAGCCTGTTCAGCGATTCGAGCAGCCGGTTTGAGAATGCGCTGCCGGGGCCGGTGAAGCGCTGGGGCGCGGGCACCGCGTCGCTGTCAGGGAGGTTGCCGGGCAGGTTTTGCGCGGGCATGGTGTGCAGCGCGCGCACCTGGCCGGCCGCCACGCCCAGCACCAGCCACTGGCCGCCGACCTCGACGACGACCACACGTTCGCGCTGGCCGACCATGGCGCTGGAGACGACCTTGAGCAGGCGGCCGCTGCCACCGGCCTGCAGGCCGAAGCGCCGCGCCAGCCAGGCGCAGCCAAAAATCATCGCCACCACAAAGGCCAGGCCCAGGCCGGCCTGCAGCAGGCCGGCGGCGCCGAAGGAGGCGCGCACGGGTTCGGCGGCGGCCGCGGGCACGGTGGGCAGCACCGCGCCGGCCGACAGGCAGAGGCCGGCCAGCAGCAGCGCGACTAGCCCGCGGACCACGGTGCGAAACACAGGCTTCATCGGTTCAGCTTCTGCATGCGTTCCGACGGCGTGATGATGTCGGTCAGGCGTATGCCGAACTTGTCGTTGACGACCACCACCTCGCCCTGCGCGATCAGGTAGCCGTTGATGAAGACGTCCATGGGCTGGCCGGCCAGGCCGTCGAGCTCGACGACCGAACCCTGGGACAGCTGCAGCAGGCTTTTGATGGTGATGCGGGTGCGGCCGAGCTCGGTGGTCAGCTGCACGGGCACGTCGAGCACGCGGTCTATATCGCCGCGCGCGATCTCGAAGGCGGCGTTGCCCTGCAGCGGCTGGAACACGCGCTCGCCGGCCGCGGTGGAAGGCGGCGGGGATGCGGGCGGCGGTGGAGGAGGCGGCGCGGCGGCGGCGCTGGACTGCGCCTGCTCGGCGAGCGCGCTGCCCCAGTCGTCGGCGTCGGCCGCCGGCTGCTCTTTGCTGTCTTCACTCATGGTCTTTTCCCTTGCTGGAGTCGCTGTCCTGGTGGTGGATCATTTTTTCCACACGCAGGGCATAGTGGTTGTTGGAGGTGCCGTAGCCGCATTCCATGACGGGCACGCCGTTGACCTTGCCGATGATGGTGTCCGGGATCTCGACGGGCAGCACGTCGCCGGCCTGCAGCCTGAGCAGCTGGCCTATGCTCGACTGCAGGGTCAGGAAGTGGGCGCGCAGCTCGACCTCGGCGCTCTGCACCTGCTGCGAGAGCTGCTTGACCCAGCGCTTGTCGATCTCGATCTCGTCCTGCAGCGGATTCGACAGCAGGTCGCGTATCGGCTCGATCATGGAATAGGGGATGCAGACGTTGAGCGCCCCGCCTATGGGGCCGAACTCGATCTGGAAGGTGGTGTTGATGACCACCTCGTTGGGTGCGACGATGTTGGCCAGCTTGGCGTGCATCTCGGCGCGCACGTATTCGAACTCGAGCGGATACACCGGTTGCCAGGCGCCGCCGTAGCTCTCCAGCGTGAGGTTGAGCAGGCGCTTGATGATGCGCTGCTCGGTCTGCGTGAAGTCGCGGCCCTCGATGCGCACGTGGTAGCGGCCGTCGCTGCCGAACAGGTTGTCGACGACCAGGAACACCAGCTTGGGGTCGAACACGAACAGCGCCGTGCCGCGCAGCGGCTTCATGTGCATCATGTTGATGTTGGCCGGCACCGGCAGGTGGCGTATGAAGTCGCCGTATTTCTGGATCTGCACCGCGCCCACCGAGATGTCGGCGCTGCGCCGCATGAAGGTCAGCAGCGCGCCGCGCAGGTGGCGCGCGAAACGCTCGTTGATGACCTCGAGCGTGTGCATGCGGCCGCGCACGATGCGCTCGTCCGTGCCGAGGTTGTAGGTCGGCGGGCCCGCGGGTACGGGCGGCTTCGGGCTGGCCGCGCCGGCGTCGCCGGTGACGCCCTGCAGCAGCGCATCTACCTCGTCCTGCGAGAGCTGCTGTTCATAAGCCATGGGCGGATTTCATTGGGCGTCGTTATGGCGAATAGGTGCAGGCGATGCTTACTGCAGCATGAAAGTGGTGAACATCACGCTGGAGATCTTCAGCGAGGGCAGGTTGGGCACCAGGGGCTGGTTCAGCGCCGCCATGATTTCGGCGGCCAGCTTGGCTTTTTCCTCGGGCGTGATCAGCGCGTCGGAGGCGCGGTTGGACAGCACCGTGAGCAGCCGGCTGCGCACTTCGGGCAGGTACTGGGTGACCAGGGCCTGGGATTTGGCGTCGGGCACCTTCAGGGTGACGGCCGCATGCAGGAAGCGGCTGCGGCCGCCCGGCTGCAGGTTGACGGTCATGGGCTCCAGCGCCACGAAGAGCGGCGCGGCCGGCAAGGTGGCGGCGGGTGCGGCCTCGGCATTGCGCTGGTTGCTGAGGTACCAGGTGGCGCCCGCG
This sequence comes from Polaromonas sp. P1_G2, assembly GCF_056405515.1. NCBI lineage: Bacteria > Pseudomonadati > Pseudomonadota > Betaproteobacteria > Burkholderiales > Comamonadaceae > Polaromonas > Polaromonas sp. P1_G2. Next base: position 5,761 of record NZ_JBFUBY010000126.1, on the reverse strand, counting down.
GCCGCGGCGGCGGCCAGGACCGACAGGGCGATCAACAGGGCGATGAGTTTGGGCGAGGGCTGACGCGAGGTGAGGGTCTTCGCTGGGAGTGTGCTGGTAGCCATGGCGGTGTGGGTTTGGGTTGGTCAATCGATTGTTGGGTAAAACACCGGCCGTGCATCGCCGGAGCAGCAGGGGGAAAACGCTTCAACTTCGGCATTTGCCGGGCGCGTGTGCTCAGGCGTAGGTGTCCACCTTGCCGCGCGGGTGGGCTGGCGCTGCGGCCGTGGGGGCCGGTACCGCCGCATCGGCCGCCTGGTAGCCGGGCTGGGTGCGCTGGTTCTGCGCGCCGGGCTGGCCGGGCCGGCCGTCCTGGCCCTGGGCGAAGGCGGGCTGCTGCTGCTGGCTGCCGGAGTTGACCGAGGTGTCGCCCAGGCTGATGCCGTTGTCGGCCAGCGTGCCGCGCAATTGCGGCAGCGCGGCTTCGACGGCGGCGCGCACCGAGGCATGCGCGGACACAAACAGCGCCTGGACCTGGTTGTCGTTCATGCTGAGCGTGACCTTCAGCGGCCCCAGGCCCGGCGGATTCAGCTGGAGCTCGGCCACCTGTTCGCCGGCCTTGCCCATATGCAGCATCTGCCGGCCCAGGGCCTGGCCCCATTCACCGCTGCCGACTTCGGGGGTGAGGGCTGCCTGACTTGGGATGGGCGCCGCGGGCTGGCTCGGAGCCGGGGCGTGGCCGTGCGCCGGGGCGGCGGCCGCGGCGACAGTGAAGCCTGTGGCGGACGGTGAATCGGTTGCGGCGGCCTGGACGGCGGCGGCCGGGGCTGCGGTGATGTTGGTAGTTGCCGGGTCGGCCGCATCCTTGGCCGCCGCCATCGCGGGTGCCTTGCTTGCACCGGGCTTTTGTTCGGCGCGCGTGTCGGCGCCAAGCGCCTCGCGGGCCTCATCGCCGGGCCGCTCGTCGCGCGCTGAAAATTGCGTTGCCTGGCCGGCATCCGATGCGGCGACGGGCGCCATGGCTTTGGCGGCGGGAAGGTCCAGGGCGGCTTCGTCGTTTGCGGAGGCAGGGGCGGTGGACTGAAGCTCCCGGCCTTTGCCCGGTGTGGCGGGTGCAACCGGCAGGCCGGAAGCCAGCAGGGCTTGCGGCGCGGCGGCTTCGCTGTCGCCGCCCAAGCTGGCATCGTTTGCCGCCGCGGCGGTGTTTGCCGGTGCGGCGGCGGTCGAGGCTTGCGCCGCGGCCGTGGCCGTCAAGGAAGTGGCCGCGCCGCCGGCGGCAGCGGCAGTGCCGCCATCGGCGCCCGCCGCCTTGGCGATGCGTGTTTCCAGTGGCACAAACAGCAGCGCCGCGGTGTTGACCGTTTCGGGCGTGTCGGATTTTTTGTCGTCGGCGATGCGCTTGAGGGGCGTGGACGCGGCGGGTTTGCCGCCGGCCTTGGCAGGCGCTTCACCGGAGGCCGCGAGCGAGCGCGACAGCACGTCGCCAAAACTTTCGCTCTCGCCCTGGGCGGCTTCATCACCGCGGCTGGACGCTGTGGAAGAAGCCGAGGATGCGTTGCCGGTTGGCGCCGGGGTGGAGAGGGTAGGGGGGAGCAGGGACATGGCTGTTTCTCGCGGGTCTATCTATTCAGTGGCCCTGCAGGCTGGCGCGCATATAGAACTGGCGCGCGCTGCGTTCGTCGCTGTCGCGCTGCTCGCGCCTGTTCTGCACGGCCATTTCCTGCAGGCGCACGCGGCCGGCCAGGGTGTCGAAGGAGTTGAGGCGGCGCTGGCTGTTCTGCCAGTCGCCGCGGCCGGTGGCCAGCCGCGTGTCGGCCTGCACGGTGACGGCGCGCTGCTGTTCGATGGCGGCATCCAGCGTGGCGATGAAGTTGCGGAAGTTGCGCAGCTGCGCGGCAGGCACGCCCGCGCCCATCTGCACCTGCAGCTGGTCCAGGTATTCCTGGCGGTAGCGCTGCAGCATCTCGAGTTTTTCGGCCGCGCTGGTGTGCGCGGTCTGCAGCTGGCCGAGGCGGCGCGTGGCTTCGTCGGTCTTGTTCTGCGCCAGTTCGATCAGCGTGGCGAGCGGTAGCTTGTTGGGCATGACGGGATTCCTGGATTTGGGTTTAGGTGGCGAATGAAAAAATCAGGACGGGGCTCAGGCCTGGAAGATCGCGTTGAGCTGGGCCGTGGCGTCGGCGTGGCTCACGCGTTCTTCCATGGTCTGCTGCAGAAAGGCTTCTACCCGCGGGTACAGGGCGATGGCCTGGTCCAGCTGCGCGTCGTGGCCGGGCGCATAGGCGCCGACGCTGATCAGGTCGCGGTTGCGCTGGTAGYGCGACAAGGCCTGCTTGAAGCTGCGCACGGCCTGGAACTGTTCGGGCGTGATCAGCGCCGTCATGGCGCGGCTGATGGAGGCTTCGATGTCGATGGCCGGGTAGTGGCCGGACTCGGCCAGGCTGCGCGACAGCACCACGTGGCCGTCGAGGATGGCGCGCGCCGAGTCGGCGATCGGGTCTTGCTGGTCGTCGCCTTCGGCGAGCACGGTGTAGAAGGCGGTGATGGAGCCGCCGCGGCCTTCGGCGTCGCGCGCGCCGTTGCCGGCGCGCTCCACCAGCGCGGGCAGCTTGGCGAAGACCGAGGGCGGGTAGCCTTTGGTAGCGGGCGGCTCGCCCACGGCCAGCGCGATCTCGCGCTGCGCCATGGCGTAGCGTGTCAGCGAGTCCATGATCAGCAGCACGTTCTTGCCTTCGTCGCGGAAGTATTCGGCCAGGCAGGTGGCATAGGCCGCGCCCTGCAGGCGCAGCAGCGGCGAGGTGTCGGCCGGTGCGGCCACCAGCACGGCGCGCGCCATGCCTTCCTCGCCCAGGGTGTTCTCGATGAAGTCCTTGACCTCGCGGCCGCGCTCGCCGATCAGGCCGACGACGATGACGTCGGCGCTGGTGTAGCGCGCCATCATGCCCAGCAGCACGCTCTTGCCGACGCCGGAGCCGGCGAACAGGCCCATGCGCTGGCCGCGCCCGACGGTCAGCAGTGCGTTGATGGCGCGCACGCCGACGTCGAGCACGCTGTCGATGGGCGCGCGGGTCAGCGGGTTGATGGGCTTGGCGGCCAGCGGAACCTCGCGTGAGAAATCGAGCGGGCCGCGGCCGTCCAGCGGCCGGCCGGCGGCGTCGACCACGCGGCCCAGCATGCCGGCGCCCACCGGCAGCCGTTTGGTGCGCGGGCCCAGGCCGCCGGCATGGCCGGCGGGCGACTCCAGCGCATAGACGCGGGCGCCGGGCAGCAGGCCGTCGACCTCGCTTTGCGGCATCAGGAAGATGCGGTCGCCGGCGAAGCCGACGACTTCGCCCTCGGCGGTTTTTTGCGGGTAACCGGGCGGCAGCTCGATCAGGCAGTCGCTACCGACCGGCAGGCGCAGCCCGACGGMTTCGAGCACCAGGCCGACGGCGCGCGTGAGCCGGCCGTAGCTGCGCACCGGCACGCTTTGCGCCACCGAGGCGCGCGCCTCGTCGAGCGCACCGTGCCAGGCGCGCAGCGGCGCGGCGGCCGGAGCGGCAGGAGCAGCGGCTGCGACGGGCAGTTCAGACATGGATTGCCACCGGCGTGTGCATGGCGGTTTTCACCAGGGCCGCGGTGACGCGTTCCCAGCGGCCCGGCAGGCTGGCGTCCTGTTCGCCGCTGGCCGCCAGCACGCGGCAGCCGCCGCGCTGGCAGGCGGCGTCGCTGCGTATGCGCCAGCCGGCGGCCTGCAGGTCTTCGGCCAGGTGCTGGCGCACCAGCGCCGCGTCGTCGGGGTGCAGCACCAGCTGCGGCGAGCCGCTGAGGGCCGGCTCGGCCTGCAGCAGATCGCGCACCACGGGCAGGATGGCGCCGGTGTCCAGCGCCAAGGCCTGGCCCAGCACCTGGCGCGCGATGTCCAGCGCCAGGGCCAGCAGGTTTTCGGAAATTTCGTTCTCGGCGCCGCGCAGCGCGGCCGGCAGCGCCAGGGCCAGCGCGCGCAGCTGCGCGGCTTCCGCATGGACTTCGGCCATGGCCTGGTCGCGGCCTTGCGCCTGGCCGCGGTCGTAGCCCTGGCGAAAGCCTTCGGCCTCGCCGGCCTGCAGGGCCTGCAGGCGCAGCTGGGCCAGCTCGACGTCGTTGATCAGCACCTCGGGCTTGAGCGGCGCGACCACGGGCGCCGGTTTGGGCTCGGGGGCCGGCGCCGGTGCCGCATCGGATTCCTGCGCGATGGCCGTCATCTCCCAGCGCTCCCATGCGGTGAGCGCTTCCTTCGTGCCGTTGGCCCGGCGCGCGTAGGGCGGTTCGGTGGCCGGCCTGTCCGCGGCGGCGCGTGGCGGCAGATGCGTGAGAGATGTAAGAGGGGGCCGGTTATACATAGGAGTCGTTCCCCGGGCCGCCGAGCACGATCTCGCCAGCATCCGCCAGGCGGCGCACGATCTGCAGGATGCCCTTCTGCTCGTTCTCGACCTGCGAGACGCGCACCGGGCCGCGCATTTCGATGTCCTCGCGCAGCATCTCGGCGGCGCGTTGCGACATGTTCTTGAGGAATTTCTCGCGCAGCTCCAGCGGCGCGCCCTTGAGCGCGATGATGAGCGACTCCGATTCCACTTCCTTGAGCAGCAGCTGCACGCTGCGGTCCTCGAGCTCGAGCAGGTTCTCGAACAGGAACATCTCGTCGATCATCTTCTGCGCCAGCGCCTCGTCGTGCTCGCGCACATGCTTGATGACGCTTTCCTCCTGCGCGCTGCTCATCATGTTGACGATCTCGGCGGCCGCGCGTATGCCACCCAGGCGGCTGCGTTTGACGCCTTCGCCGGACAGCATGTCGGTGAGCACGTCGGTCAGTTCCTTGAGGGCGGCCGGCTGCACGCCGCCGAAGGTGGCCACGCGCAGCACGGCGTCGTGGCGCACGCGCTCGGGCAGTTGTTCGAGCACGTCGGCGGCCTTGTCGCGGTCCAGGTGCACCAGCAGGGTGGCGATGATCTGCGGGTGCTCGTCGCGGATCAACTCAACGACCTCGGTGGCCTCGAGCTGGTTCAGCCGGTCAATGCCGCTGGTCGAGCTGTCGGGCTGGGAAATGCTTTCCAGCAGGTCGGCCGCGCGGGTGTTGCCCAGGGCCTTGTTGAGCACGGCGCGCAGGTAGCTGCCGGCATCGACGTGGGTGGCCGAGTACTGCTCGGTTTCCTCGCGGAATTCGCGCAGCACCTCGCCGACCTCGTCGCGCCTGACCTGCGCCAGCCCGGCCATGGCCTTGCCCAGGGTGTGGACCACGTGCTGCGGCAGGTGCTGCAGCACGCTGCCGGCGCCGGCCTCGCCGAGCGACATCAACAGAATGGCGCTTTTGCGCGTGCCTTCATCCACCATTTTTTTCCGTCCAGTGTTTGATCAGCATGGCCACCATGGCCGGCTCCTTGGCCGCCATCTCCTGCGCGTACTGCAGGTTGGCCTCGTGCCGGCGCTTGCGTTGTTCCTGCTGTTCGCGGGCCTGCGCCTGCTGTTCGGCGGTTTCGCCCTCGGCCGGTTCGCTGTCCATGCCCGCCGCRGCCGCTGCCGCCGAGGCCGAGGCCGGCTGCAGGTGCTTGCGCAGCAGCGGCCGCAGCACGGCCAGCCACAGGTAGAGGGCGAACAGGCCGAGCAGCAGGTACTTGATCGAGGACTTGGCGATCTCGACGTTCTCGGGCTGGCGCCACAGCGGCAGCTCGGGGGTTTCGGTGTCGGCGGCGAAGAGGCTGTTGACGACGTTGAGCGAGTCGCCGCGTTCGGCGCTGAAGCCCGAGTCGCCGCGTTCGGCGCTGAAGCC
>NZ_JBFUBY010000125.1:0-11652 GCF_056405515.1 Polaromonas sp. P1_G2 | reverse complement strand
CGCCGTGGCGAGTCCTTGTTTGTATTTGTCTTCTTTATCTTCTTTGTATTTTGTCCCCGCTCCCGTTCCCGATTGCCCCGTCCTGGCTGGGCCGAGGAGCGCAGACGTAGGCGGATCAGGGATCGCGCTTGTCTGAGCGAAGCGAGTTTGCGCGAGACCCCGCCGTAGTCGAGCACCGCAGGTTGCCCGTAGCGAAGCGCAGGGACCCAGACTGCGGGTCGCCTTTTCTTTGCTTACTTTCTTTTGGCGAAGCAAAAGAAAGTGAGTTGCTGCCGGCAACCCCGGCCAGCCGCCCTCAGCAGAGAGAACAGAGGAGGAGCGCACTAAGGCCGGAGCAAGACCCGGCCAGCGTACCCCATCTGCTGCGCAACAAACCCCTCAAACGCCCGCAGCAGCGCCCGATACTGCCCAGCATCCCCTTCAAGCCGAGCCAATGCAGAACAAACCGCCTCCAGCGTGGAAAGCTGCCCCACCTTATGGGCCTTCCGAATCCGGTAGTTCGAAGCCGGCGCCTCGTCCACTGACAGCCGCGGCAACTTCCGAAGCAAAGGATTGAGACGCAGCATCTTCCGGCTCTTGCGCCAGGTAGCATCCAGCACCACCAACCGCACACCCGCCGGATCCTTGAGCCGCTCAGCATCCAGGGCAGCAGGCGCCTCGCCATCCTCCGGCGTGGGCGGATACAGCAGCACGGTATAGGCAGGTGTCTCCCCGATCGCAGCAAGCAAGCCGGCTTCCTCAAACATTTCACCCGTCAGCATCCGGCTGCGCGGCAGGCTCAGGTGCAGCAGCCGGCCGGTGTTTTTGGCGTGGTCCACTTCCATCGGGTGCTGCAGGATCAGCACCTCGGCCGCATGCGCGACCGGGGTGATCCATTGGCAGATGCAGGCGCTTTGCGGCCGCAAGCAGATGGCGCAGCCGGTGCGCCTGGCCGCCTCAGTCACGGGAGCGGGGGCTGTCCGCCTTGTCGTCGGGCGAATAGGCGTTCCTGAGCTGCACAGGCTTGGCGGTCTTGCGACGCATGCGGATGTTGAGCATCTCCACCGCCACCGAGAAAGCCATCGCGAAATAAACGTAGCCCTTGGGCACGTGGTGGTCCAGGCCTTCGGCGATCAGCACCACACCGACCACGACGAGGAAGGACAGGGCCAGCATCTTGATGGTCGGGTGGGTGGACACAAAGCGGCCTATGGCCGGCGCGAACAGCATCATCAGGCCGACCGAGGCGATGACGGCGGCGATCATGACGGCCAGGCTGTCGACCATGCCGACGGCGGTGATGATGGAATCCAGCGAGAAGATCATGTCGACAATCATGATCTGCACGATCACGGCGGCGAAGGTGGCCTTGACGGTGCTGGAGGCGTGGCCCTCCTCGCCTTCCATGGACTGGTGGATTTCACCGGTGCTCTTCCAGATCAGGAACAGGCCGCCCCCGATCAGGATCAGGTCGCGCCCCGAGATTTCCTGCTTGAGCACGGTGAACAGCGGCTCCACCAGCCCGATGATCCACGACAGCACCAGCAGCAAGCCTATGCGCATGAACATGGCCATGAACAGGCCGAGCCGGCGCGCCACTTCCTGCTTGTCCTTGGGCAGCTTGTCGACCAGGATGGAGATAAAAATGATGTTGTCTATGCCCAGCACCAGCTCCAGCGCGGTCAGGGTGGCAAAGGCAACCCAGGCTTGCGGGTCGGTGAGCAGTTCCATCATGTGCGTCTTTCCTGGCGCTGGGCCATCAGCAGGTCTATCCCCGCATACAGTTATTCGGTCAAGAGCCTAAGAACTCGCCGATAGGTTTTAAGTCCTCCACCCGGTCGCAAATCGACTTGACGATCATCAGGATCGGAATGCCCAGCAGCAGCCCCCACACGCCCCACAGCCAGCCCCAGGCAAGCAGCCCGACAAACACCGCCACAGGGTTCATGCGGCTGGCGCGGCTGGTGAGCCAGGGGGTGAGCAGGTTGCCGACCAGGGTATGGATGACCAGCGAAGCCCCGCCCACAGCGAGGGCCATGTTGAGCGAGCCGAACTGCAAGAACCCGACCAGCGCGGAGCCCGTCGCCGTGACCAACGAGCCGACATAGGGCACGAGGTTCAGCACGGCCGCCGCAACGCCCCAGACGGCGGCATTGTTCAGCCCCAGGGCCAGCAGGGCCAGCCAGGTCAACAGGCCCACGATCGCACTGGTCAGCAGCTGCACCTGCAGGTAGCGCTGGATCTGGCCGGTGATTTCATTGAGCGCCTGCAGTGTGATCTTCTTGCTGCTCAGGCTGTCGCCGGCCAGCTTGATCAGCTTGCGCCGGAAGGTGTCGCCCGAGAGCATCAGGAAATACGTCAGGAAGACCACAACGGTGGCTTGGCCCACCAGCGCGATCAGGCCAATGGTGCCGGACCACAGGTAATGCCTGATGTCAAAGCGCGCGGGCTCCACCACGACGCGCATGGCGCCGCGCGTGTTGCCGGGTGCCGAGCTCTCCTGCGCGGCCTGCTCGATCTGCGATGCGGCTTTCTGCACGGTTTCCAGCGCGCTGTCGGAGCGGCCGGTACGCGCCTTCACGGCCAGGCGGAACTTCTGCGCCGCTGCGGGCAGGGCTTCCACGAGCTGCGCGGCCTCGTCGCCGAGCGACCAGGCGGTGGTGCCTATGCCGCCCAGGATCGCCAGCAGGAGCACGGCCGCGCTCAGCCAGCGCGGCACTCGCCTGGCCTCAAACCAGTTGACCACCGGGGAAAACGCGTAGCTGAACAGCACGCCCAGCATCACCGGAATGAAGACGGCCTTGGCCCAGTGCAGTACAAACAGGAAACCCAGGCCTGCCAGCACCACCAGCGACATGTTGCGTATGTCGACCGGCATGTGAAGCAGCAGCCGGTCGGGCTCGGGCAGCGCCGCGTCCGGTCCGGTAGGCGGCGTGCCGGCTTCTTCTTGTGTCATGTGTCCCCCGTATGCGTTTAAGCCGCCGGGCGCGAATAGCGAAATTTCCGCGATGGAAGGCCCAGGTAGTACTTACGAAGATATTCAAACCGGGCCGCCCAGGAAAACGTGTAGGACGCTTTCGCCGGAACGTACCAGCTGTTCAGGCCGGTTCGCAGCAGCAGCTGGTAGCCGTTGGCGCGCATCAGCGCATGCTTGTGGTGGTGGGTGACGTGGTCCTCGATCAGCACCAGCCGGGGTTGCCAGTAGCCGAAGTCGAAGCCCGACAGGGCAACCAGCTCGTGCCCCTCGATGTCGATGGACAGCAGGTCGAAACCGACGGGCGCGCCGTGTTCGCGCAGCATGGTGTCCAGGGTTTCGCAACGCACCGCCACGGTGGAGCGGACCACGGCGCCCAGGGCGATGGGCCGGTCTTCCAGCGTCGAATGCGGCCCCGCGCGGTTCAGCTGCAGCAGCTTGCCGGCGTTTTCAGCGCTGGAGCAGGCCATCTCTATCACCGTGCCCTTGCGACTCTGGCGCAGCAGCGCGCAGCAATCCGGGTCGGGCTCGACCAGCAAGCCCGTCCAGCCCAAGGCCTCCAGGTGCTGGGACTGCGAATCGAGCACGGGATCGTTGGCGCCCACGTCCACATAAAACCCGGTCTTGCCGCCAAAAAATTCGCGCACCAGCTGCTGCTCGACGGCGGGCTGGTTGCTGAAGCGGTGCACGTGGCGCTGGGTGAAGTCGACGTATTGGGACATGTATGAGTAGGGGAAACGGGAACAAAAAAAGGGAAATCCGGGGCCGAGGAAGCCCCTCAGGTGGTGATGGCCTCGCGCACCGCGCTGAGCTGGCGCCGCGACACCGCCAGCAGCTCGTCAATGCCGTTGAGCCGCACCGCCCAGCCCTCGCCCTCCTCGGGGTCGAAATGTTTTTCAAGCGCGCGCACCGCGTGCCGCGCGATCAGCGCATTGCGGTGTATGCGCATGAAGCGCTGGGCGTGGCGCTCCTCGAGCTCGCTCAGCGAGCCGTCCAGGATGTAGCTGCGGCTGGCCGTGCGCACGGTGATGTACTTGAGCTCGGCCTTGAAATAGATCACCTCGGCCAGCGGCACGCGCTCGGTGCGGCCCCGGTCCTGGATGATCAGCATTTCCGCAGCGGCCTGGGCAGGGCCGGGGCGCGCCGCCTGCGCGAGGCGTTCGACTTTCTGCAGTGCCTGCTGCAGGCGCTCCAGGCGCACCGGCTTGGTCAGGTAATCGACGGCCTCGAGTTCAAAGGCCTGCACCGCGTGCTCGGAATGCGCGGTGACGAACACCACGGCCGGCCGCCGCGGCATCGCCGCGATCATCTGGGCCAGCGCGATGCCGTCGGGGCCCGGCATGCGGATGTCGAGCAGCACCGCGTCGAAAGGCTCGCGCTGCAGGGCCTTCATGGCCTGTTCGGCGTCGGCTGCTTCCCCACCCGCCACCGCCGCCGGCGCCTTGCAATCGCCCAGCAGGGTCCGCAGGCGGGACCGGGCCAGCGCTTCGTCGTCCACCACCAGTACCTTGAGTGTCATGCGGGAATCTCCATGCGTACCTGAAATATGCCGTCCTTGAAGACTGTCTTGAATTTCGCCTCGACATCATGCAGCAAAGCCAGCCGCTCCCGTACATTGGCCAGCGCCAGACCATGGCCGCGCTCGCCGGCGCCGGCCGGGGTCGAGTTGGTGACCTTGATCACCACGGTGCTGCCGCGCTTGAGGGTGGAAATCCGCAGCTGCGCGCCGCTGGCGCTGGGCTCCACGCCGTGCTTGACGGCGTTCTCCACCAGCGGCTGCAGCAGCAGCGGCGGCAGCTTGGCCTGGTCGGCGTCGGCGTCCAGGCTCCACTGCACCTGCAGGCGCTCGCCGAAGCGGACCTGCTCGATGGCCAGGTAGCGCTGGGCCRGCAGGATCTCCTGCCCCAGGGTGACGGATTCGGCCGGGTCGGCCAGCGCGTGGCGGAACAGCTCGCTCAGGTCTTCCAGCACGGCTTCGGCCTTGGCCGGCTCGGCGCGCACCAGGGCGATGGCGCTGTTGAGGGTGTTGAACAGGAAATGGGGGCGTATCCGCGACTGCAGCTCGGCCAGGCGCGCCGCCGTGGCCGCCGGCGTGCGCGCCTTGGCGCGCCAGAACAGGCCCGCCAGCAGCACGGCCGACAGCAGGGCGCCCGCCGCCGCGCTGGCCCGCCAGGGCGCCCACATCAGCAGCCCCATCACCGACAGCAGGCCGCAGCCGTACAGGCCCGCGCCCGCGCCCAGCAGCACGCCGGCCGTCCATTGCTGCCAGTTCCTGAGCCGGTTCAGCCGCGACTTGAGGGCGCAGGCCACGATCAGCCAGGCCAGCGTGGCCGGCAGCACCCCGCCGGTCAGCAGGGCAAAACGCAGCAGCCATTGAAGGGGGGTGTCGGCGCCGAACATGGCGGACACGCCCACCACCGCCTCCGCGAACAGCACCGCCCGCAGCACCACGCCGACCTGGCAGGCGTCGAACATGCTGGCGCGCGTGCCGCCGCCGCGCCGCGCGGGCTCCTCGTCGCCGGAGATGACGCTGCCCAGCAGCGTGGATTCCCCGAAATTGTGCGGATCAGGCGAAGGCTTCATGGCGTGCGTGCTTGGATATCGACAAAACGGCGGGAGCGGGCTCCCGGGGATTGGCAGATGGATAAAATCACCCAGATGCCGAGTATTGCACCGGTCGCGCCCCTTGCGGCGGCGGCCTGAAAGACAATCAAGGCCGTCGCCGGCCCGTGCTTGCCCAGAATAGCGCATCCGGCGCCCCGAATCCACAGCCTGCCCGGTACAGCCGGCAAGCTGGCCGCTACCCTTAGAAAGCCCGACGTGAACCAATTCGACAAAAAGTCCCAAGCCTGGTCTGCCCTGTTTTCCGAGCCCATGAGCGACCTGGTCAAGCGCTACACGTCCAGCGTGTTCTTCGACAAGCGCCTGTGGCAGGCCGACATCGCCGGCTCGCTGGCCCACGCCGAGATGCTGGCGGCGCAAAAAATCATTCCCGCGGCCGACTATGCCGACATCCAGAAGGGCATGGCACAGATCACCTCCGAAATCGAGTCCGGCGCCTTTGAGTGGAAGCTGGACCTCGAAGACGTGCACTTCAATATCGAGGCCCGCCTGACCCAGCTGGTCGGCGACGCCGGCAAGCGCCTGCACACAGGCCGCAGCCGCAACGACCAGGTCGCCACCGACGTGCGCCTGTGGCTGCGCGGCGAGATCGACCTTATAGGCGGGCTTCTCACCGACCTGCAAAAAGCCCTGGTCGACATCGCCGAGACAAACGCCGAGGTGATCCTTCCCGGCTTCACCCACCTGCAGGTGGCCCAGCCCGTGAGCTTCGGCCACCACATGCTGGCCTATGTCGAGATGTTCAGCCGCGACGCCGAGCGCATGCAGGAGATCAGGAAACGCGTGAACCGCCTGCCGCTGGGCGCCGCCGCGCTGGCCGGCACCAGCTACCCGCTGGACCGCGAGCGCGCGGCCAAAACCCTGGGCATGGTCGATGAAAACGGCAAGCCACAGGTCTGCCAGAACAGCCTGGACGCGGTGAGCGACCGCGACTTCGCGATTGAATTCACGGCCGCCGCCTCGCTGGCCATGGTGCACATCAGCCGCATGAGCGAGGAGCTGATTCTCTGGATGAGCCAGAACTTCAGCTTCATCCACATCCCCGACCGCTTTACCACCGGCTCGTCCATCATGCCGCAGAAGAAAAACCCCGACGTGCCCGAACTCGCGCGCGGCAAGACCGGCCGCGTGGTCGGCCACCTGATGGGCCTGATCACCCTGATGAAGGGCCAGCCCCTGGCCTACAACAAGGACAACCAGGAAGACAAGGAGCCGCTGTTCGACACCGTCGACACGCTGAAAGACACGCTGCGCATCTTCGCCGAGATGGTGGGCGGCATCACCGTCAAGCCCGAAGCCATGGAAAAAGCCGCGCTGCGCGGCTACGCCACCGCCACCGACCTGGCCGACTACCTGGTCAAGAAGGGCCTGCCCTTCCGCGACGCCCACGAAACCGTGGCCCACGCCGTGAAAGCCGCCACCACGCATGCGGTAGACCTCTCCGAACTGCCGCTGGCCGTGCTGCAGGAGTTCAATCCCAGCATCGAAAARGACGTCTACGACTGTTTAAGCCTGCGCGGCTCGCTGAACGCCCGCAACATCCTGGGCGGCACCGCGCCGGCACAGGTGAAGGCGCAGATCGCGCGGCACCGCGCGCGGCTGGGCTGAACTGAAGCACCGGCGGGATATGTTTTACGCAATTCCGCTGGAAAACCGGCCCACCTGGCGCAACCCGCCATGGCTGACGATCCTGCTGATCCTGGTGAACATGGCGGTGTTCTGGGGCCCGCAGCGCGCCGAGGAAAATGCGCAGAACAAGGCTGCGGCTTTCTATCTTTCGAGCAGCCTGCCGGCGCTGGAACTGCCGGTTTTTGTCGGCTGGCTTGAAGAGACCGGGTCACCCCGCGCACCTGCGGCCAGGCGCATGCTGGAGCAGCGCCGCTACGATGCCCTGCTCGACGGCCTGGAATACGAAAAAACCTTCATGGCGCGCCTGCATGCCGGCCTTGTCGTCCGGCCCGGAAATCCGGCCCATGAGCAGTGGCAGCAGGACAGGCGCCGCTACGAAAAATTGCAGCCAGCCCCCTTCACCGCCCACTGGGCCCAGGACAACAGCAAGGACGCACCGCTGCGTCCCGTGACCTGGATCACCGCGGCCTTCCTGCACRCCAGCACCTCCCATCTCATCGGCAACATGGTGTTCCTCTTCCTGTTCGGCTTCTCGGTCGAACTCGCGCTGGGTCGCGGCCTTTACCTGGCGTTTTATCTCGCGGGCGCGCTCGGTGCCTCGCTGCTGGCAGGCTGGGCTTATGCCGGGCAAGGCGGTTACGGCCTGGGCGCCTCCGGTGCGGTCTCCGCCTTGATGGCCATGTATGCCGTGATGTACCGCCTGCGCCGCATCCGCTTTTTCTACCAGTTGTTCTTCTATTTCAATTACGTCACGGCGCCCGCGCTGCTGCTGCTGCCGGCCTGGATCGCCAACGAGGCGTTGCAGCACGTCGTCGGCGGCAAGGGCGTGGCCTATATGGCGCACCTGGGCGGGCTGCTCACGGGTGCGCTGCTGATGGCCGCGGCGATGCACTGGCGCAAACTCACGCCGCCGCCGGTGGCCGCCGAACAGGCCGGCGACGGCTTCGACCAGCACGTCGCCGAGGCCAAACGGCTGGCGGCCGGGATGAAATTCGACGCTGCCTGCGCGCAATGGCGTGCCGCGGCGAAACTGCGGCCCACCGACGGCGAAGTACTGCGCGCCTGGTTCAACACCGCGCGGCTGCAGCCGGCAAGCGAAGACTTCCACGGTGCCGCGCGCCTCATCTTCCGCCTCGCGACCAGCGACGACGCCACGCTGGAACTGCAGCATGCCAGCTACCGCACCTACCTGGACCAGGCCAAACCCGGCGCGCGCCTCAAACCCGACGACATGGCACGGCTGGCGCGCCGCTTCACGCGCGCCCGCCAGTTCGACGACGCCGACAAGCTGTGCCGCGCGCTGCTCAAAAGCGCTCCGGAGCATTTGGGGCTCGCCGACACGCTGGGTGTCTGCGCCCAGGGCTGGTTGCGCGCGGGGCAGCGCGAGCGCGCCCTGTACTGGCTGCCGCACCTGCAGCGGCTGGCGCCCAACGACATGGCCACGCGCTCGCTGACGCAAGCCTGAGCCGCTACTGAGCCACTTCAGGCAGCCGGCTGGTCGCGCAGCAGCCAGCGCACCTCGCGCGTCGCCTCGCTGTCGGGATAGCGTTCCTCAAGCACGGCCAGCACCGGTCTGGCCATGTCGGCACGGCTCATGCCCTGGGTCAACACCCGCGCGATGAGCTCGTAGGCCTGCGGGATGGCGGCGTGGCCGCGAAAGCGCTTGTCGAAGCTGCGCAGCATGGCCAGCGCCGCCTGCGCGTCGCCGCCGCGCCAGGCGGCGCGCGCCAGGGCCAGGGTCTGCTCCGCATCCTCGAGGACAAAGGCCGGCTCACGGGTACGGCAGTCCTGCCAGGCCTTGACCGCCTCTGCCCCCAGCTCCTGCTGCAGCAGCAGCGCGATCAAACGTTTCGCATGTTCCAGCAGCGTCGGCGTCTTGTCGGCCATCAGCAATACGCGGTGGTAACGCCGCAGCGCGGCGACGTCGTTGGGCCGCACGCGCTGGTCTTCGTAGGCGATGTTGAGCGCGGCGGGGATGTCGCCCTCGGTCACCAGCTCGGCCACCAGCGCGTCGGTCTCCTGGCGTGCGATCTGTTCAGGGCTGCGGCGCTCGGGCGGTGCTTCGTCCGCGCCGGCGCCCGGCAACAGGTCGATCTCGAGCGCCTCATGGTGCTGGTACATCACATAACCGAGCAGGCTGGCCATGACCCAGCCGAAATAAATGAACGAAAAATTGAACAGCGGCACCAGCAGCCACAGGCTGACCCGGGGCAGCAGCAGCGCCAGCGCGACCTGCGCGCCGCTGCTCAGCAAAAACAGGAACAGGCACAGCGCGAGATAAGGCGCGCCGAGGACCTGCACGACACGCCAGATCGCGGCCGGGTTCAGCGAGCGCATCGCACTGCCCGATTGCACCAGGACAATCACGGTTGCCGGAAACAGGAAGGAAAGCACAAAAGTCCCGGCCGTGGCGAGCTTGCTGTTGACCGAGGCCACGAAGCCCAGGACGACCGCCTGCACGACAAAGACGCCGAACAGCTTCCAGGGAAGGCTGCTCCACTCGTCATCCAGCCGCGACGGAAAGTCGCTGGCGCGCGCGATGCCGCGCGAGCCGAGCACCGCCACCTTGAAGCCGTAGCGGCTTGCGGCCAGCAGGATGCCGAGCTCGACCATCACCAACATGAGCACCCGCGGCAGGAAAAAAAGCACTTCGGGCAGCAGGCTGCAAAACGCCAGGAACAGCCCATAGGCCAAAGGCGTGGCCTGGAAGGGAAATGCGAAGAATTTGTTGAGGCGGTGCCAGAAGGGCTTGACCGCGGATTTGCCGGCCGCCATGCTAAAGCGCGCCCTGTGTTGTACCGGACCACCCCACCTGAACGAACGCTCCCATCCCGGCTCCCTGTTGTTGTGCGGTGATTCTAGACGGGCCCCTGTCTTCGCTCCCTCTCCCCCTGGGAGAAAGAGCAAAACCGGAAGCACACTGGATGCCGGTTTTTAAGCCCCACCTAAGTCAGTGCATGCATACTTGTACCTTCTGATTAGGGTCCCCCAATGCGTTTATTGCTGGTTGAAGACGACACCATGATCGGCGAGACGGTTTTGCAGGTGCTGCGCGCCGAGCATTACGCGGTCGACTGGGTGCGCGACGGCCGCATGGCCGATGAGGCCCTGCGCAGCGAGCACTACGACCTGGTGCTGCTGGACCTGGGCCTGCCGCAGCGCGACGGCCTCGAAGTGCTGCGCGCCCTGCGCGCCCGCCGCGACACCACCCCGGTGCTGGTGGCCACCGCGCGCGACGCGGTCGGCGACCGCATCGGCGGACTGGACGCCGGCGCCGACGACTATGTCGTCAAGCCCTATGACACCGACGAGATGCTGGCCCGCATACGCGCGCTGATACGCCGAAGCGCGGGCCGGGCCGAGCCGGCCTTTGAACACAAGGGCGTGAGCCTGAACCCGGCCACACGCGAAGCCAGCCTCAACGGCCAGCCCGTGACCTTGTCGGCCCGCGAATGGGCGGTGCTCGAGCCCCTGCTGGCGCGCCCCGGCGTGGTGCTCTCGCGCGCGCAGCTGGAAGAAAAACTCTTTAGCTGGAAAGACGACGTCAGCAGCAACGCCGTCGAGGTCTACATCCACGGCGTGCGTAAAAAACTGGGCAACGATGTGATCCAGACCGTGCGCGGCCTTGGCTACCTGGTGCCCAAACAATGACAAAGCCGGCCACGCATTCCCTCAGAAAAAGGCTGCTGTGGTTTGTGCTCGCCGCCATCCTGGGCGCGGCCGTCCTGCAAGCCGGCACCGCCTACCGCGGCGCGCTGCGGCAGGCCGATGCGATGTTCGACGAGCACCTGCAGCAGATGGCGCGCTCGCTGCGCAGCGGCGTGCCCCTGAACCTGCCGCTCGAAGAGGCCGACGACGACGACCGCTTCGAGGTCTATGTGCAGATCTGGGGCCTGGACGGCACGCAGATCTTCCGCTCCACCCGCTCGGCGCTGCCGCCGCGCGCGGTGCTGGGCTTTTCCGACGTCGAGGCCCACGGCAACCGCTACCGCGTCTATACCCTGCAGACCGCGCTGCAGACCGTGCAGATCGCCCAGGACCTGGACGCGCGCTCGGCCCGCGCGCGCGCGCTGGCGGTGCGCGCCGTGATGCCTTTTTTGCTGCTGACGCCGCTGCTGATGCTGGCCGTCTGGTGGGTCATCAGCCGCTCGCTGGCGCCCATAGAGCGGGCCAGGCGCCAGGTGGCGGGCCGGCGCGCCGACGATTTGTCGCCGCTGGCCGCCGAAGGGCTGCCCGACGAGGTGCGCCCGCTGGTGGACGAGCTCAACCTGTTGTTCGGCCGCGTGCGCGGCGCTTTCGAGGCGCAAAAACATTTTGTGGCCGACGCGGCGCACGAGCTGCGTTCGCCGCTGACGGCGCTCAAGCTGCAGGCCCAGGCCCTGCGCCGCAACGGCGACACGCCCGCAGAACGCGAGGCCGGCATCGCCCGGCTCAACCAGGGCATAGAC